>CALLMJ010000161.1 GCA_938006875.1 uncultured Bacteroidia bacterium | reverse complement strand
GTCATGACTACTCCCTTTACTTTCACAAATTGTCTTCTTAACAAAGAGGTATCGCAATCTACAGTGTAAGAAGTAAAACTTCCCGATGTTTGAATTTCACTGATGGTTTTTAAAACCTGAGCTTTTAAACCATGAACTGATAAGCATAAAAGCGTTAAAACTAAAATTTTTTTCATAAAATAAACTTTTTATTTTTTTTACAAAGTTACAAATAATATTGACTACTCAAAAAAACAATTTTTAATTTATTTACTTGATTTATAAGCTTTTATTTTTTTACAATTTTCTATAATTACAATTTTATAGAACTTTAATTTATAATTGTAATTGATTAAATTATTTTTTGTAATTTTATGGGTATTTATTTTTTTGGAAAATTTATGAAGTCTTCTGTATTTTTATTTTTGTTTTTAATGAATTTGGTTTTGTATTCACAAAATCAATCAAAAGAAGGTTACATTTTACCTAAAATTAAGCCTCAAATTGAAGTAGTTAAACATGAAGTTACGCCGGGAAATCTATCAATTCTTTACAATATTAATTTTTCTGGTATGGTAGAGCTTCGTATTTTTAACCAAGATAACAAAATAGTTTATCAAGACCAATACATCATTAATAAAATTGAAAAAGGTAAATCACAATCCATCAAAGTAAATACCAAAAAGTTTAAAGCTGGAAAATATACTTACGCTTTATCCTATAAAAACAAAGATGTGAAAAGTTCTTTTAATATTGTTAATTAACTTATGATTTATTCCATGACAGGCTATGGAAGTGCCTTATTAGAAAACGACCAATTTTCGGTTTATGTTGAACTTAAATCTTTAAATAATAAAAATCAAGATTTTTTTCTTAAACTCCCTAAATATTATTCTGAAGAAGAACTTAAGGTTCGTAATTTTTTGAATACTCATCTAAATAAAGGAAAAATTACAGCAACTATCAAGGTCCAAAGTAAAATTAACCCAGTCGATTCCACCAATAATATCAATAAAACTTTTATTAAATCATTATATCAAGAGCTTTCAGAAATCCAAAAAGAGCTACAAATCCAAAATGAAATTTCTTTAGTTTCTTTGTTACAAGTTCCTAATGTATTTTTAGATAGCGAGCAAAAAGTCAGTGAAGAAGAATGGGAAATTACAGAAAAAGCCTTGCTTTTAGCTATTGAAAACTTAAAAATTTCTCGTGCAAATGAGGGAAAAGCACTTCATGAGGATATTTTTAACCAGCTACAATTAATTGAAATTTTAATTCCTGAAATTCAAATTTATGAAAATGAAAGAATAGAAAATTTAAAAAACAAGTTAAAAAATGCTTTTAAAGAGTATGGTTCTGAACTCAATATTACCCCAGAACGATTTGAACAAGAACTTATTTTTTATTTAGAAAAGTTTGATATTAACGAAGAAAAAATTCGTTTACAATCACATATTCAATATTTTAAAGAAACCGTTGAAAAAGAAGACATTATAGGAAAAAAATTACAATTTATTGCTCAAGAAATGGGTAGAGAAATTAATACGATTGGTTCAAAAGCCAATGAATTTCATATTCAAAAAATAGTAGTTCAAATGAAAGATGCCCTAGAAAAAATTAAAGAACAAGTTAATAATATTTTGTAAATGAGTGAATTAAGATATAATCCTTTTTTAGATACATTTACTATTGTTGCCGCAAATCGCCAAAAAAGACCTCATCTTCCAAAAGATTATTGTCCTTTTTGTCCTTCATTTGGAAAAGTACGTCATTATGATGTAATGATTTATCCCAATGATTTTCCTGCTTTATCTCAAAATCCCAATCCAATAGAAGAAAATGATTCATTTTTTTGGAAAAAAGAAGCTTATGGGGCTTGTGAAGTCATTTTATATTCTCCTGAACATCATAAAAGATTTTGTGAACTATCTGTAAATCAAATATATAAAATTGTGAGTTTATGGAAAGAACGTTTTAACCATTATAAACAAGATGAAAAAATTAAGTATATTTTTCCTTTTGAGAATAATGGAGAAGAAGTGGGAGTAACCATTCATCATCCTCATGGTCAGTTGTATGCTTATTCTTGGATACCTCCTAAAATTAAAACCGAATTAGATAATTGCATCAAATTTTATCAGGTTACTCAAAAACCTTTAATTCAATCTTGGATAGAAAAAGAATTAGAAGAAAAAAGCCGAATTATTTATGAAAATGAGAATTTTGTAGCTTTAATTCCCTTTTTTACGGATTATCCTTATGGTGTAAACATCGTTGATAAAAATTTTCATGCCAATATCGGAGAAATGAATGATTATCAATTACATAATTTAGCTAAAGCTCTAAAAAATGTTACCTATGCTTTTGATAAAATCTTTGATAGACCGTTTCCCTACATGTTATGTGTACACCAAACACCCGTAAATGATGATTTTTACGATGAAGCTCCTAAATATTATAGTTTTCATATTGAATTTTACCCTCCTTTGCGAGAAAAAGACAAAATCAAATGGTATGCTTCTTCTGAAATGGGCACGGGAGCCGCTACAAATACCGTTTTAGTCGAGGATACTGCTCAGGTCATGAAAAAAATTATTCAAAATTTAGAGTTTGAATAAAAATTGATAATGAATATTCTGAACTATAAAAAAGTTCGCTGGTTTTTATCTATAGTTTTTATTTACTTTTTAATAGCTTTTAAAAGCAACAATATTGGAATTGATGGTTACTATTTTTTAGCTCAATGGAAATATCATTCGGATTTATTGGAGCCTCACCATTTATTACATCATTGGATTTATAAAATTTTTGGTAACTTAATCCATTGGTCTTTAATGGTTGATTCAAAAAATTATAATAATCAAAATATTGATTATCAAGGAATTTTTCAAATCTTAAATTCATTCTTTTTTTTATTAGCTTTATTAGAACTTCATAAAATTCGTAAACTTATAACAGGGAATTCGGAATTTTTTACGATTATGTTAGTAGGTTTTTCAGGAGTGGGTTTAAAATATGCAACTGACGTGGAAGTATATATTTTTCCATTGTTTTTAAGTTTAGCAGGTACTTTCAAGATTTTTCAATTCTTTCAAAATCATAAAATGAAAGATTTTATCTTGGGTTCTTTATTCATCAATTTTGCTATTTTGAATCATCAAATTCAATTCGTTTGGTGGTTAATAATCACTTACTTCATCTATAAAAAATATTGCTGTAATTTTCAAGTTATCGGAATTTATTTAGGATTTTCTTTAATGGTTCCTTTGATTTATGGGTTAGTTGCTATGCAAAATGGATTAGGATTTTGGGAATTTTGTTTACATGATTATATGAATGGTTCTGCTAATTTAAAGTTTTCATGGAAAAGCATTTTTTTGACCCTCATCAATGTCCCTCGTACTTTTTTATTTTTTAATGAAGCATTTTTTTATTTAAACCAAGACATTTTTGTTAATATGATTACTGCAATTATTGGAATAACTTTTTTAACTTCTACTTTTTTATTTATCCAAAAGATACGAAATAAGTTTCAATTATCTGAATTTCAAAAAATGATTTTTTATTTATTCATAGCATATCTTTTATTTGCTTTAATAAGTCATGGAAATTATGAATTTATGGTTTGTTTACCTTTTTTTGTAGTCTTGTTACTGCCAGACCTTTCTAAAATTAAAGTTCATCTTAAAACGTATATTTTCATTTCATTATTTTTATGGAATATGATTTTTTTATTGATACCCTTTCGTTTTTATGATTTTTATGGGAAAAAAGATTTATTAAAAATTTATCAAGAAAATCCTAATGCTTATTTTCTTTTAAATGAAGCTTTTTGGTTCCGAAATTTTATTTATTACCATACTGGGAAAGAAAAACCTCAAAATATCCTTACCCAATTTGACCCTAAAAAAATTAAAGAATTGTTAATGAAAAAAGAATTTGTTTTAACGGATTATCCCAATAAAGAAGGTTTGAATCGCCGAAATTTTATGCAAAATAGTGTGAATTTAGAAAAAAATTTTGCTTTCTATAAAAAAGAAATTTACAATACATTTTACGGAGAAAGGATTTTATACGAAATTCGCATAAAAAATTAGAAATGTACAATTACATTATTATAGGAGGCGGAATTAGTGGATTAAGCGCGGGATATAGTTTAAAGAAGAAAAAGAAAAATTTTCTTCTTTTAGAAAAAAACTCAAGATTAGGTGGAGTAATACATTCAGAAAAAATTGAAGGTTTTACAATAGAAAAAGGAGCGAATACCGTTCTTATTCGTAATCATGAAACCTTACAAATGTTTAAAGATTTAAGATTATTAGAAAAACTTAAATTACCCTTTCCGAATTCTAATATTCGTTATATAATTAACAATGGAAGTTTAATACCTCTTCCAACAGGTTTTAAATCCATTTTTTTTCATCCAATAACTCCATTCACCAAATTACTGAAATGGGCATTCCAGGATTTTTTTGCGAAACCCATTCCCAAAGATGTTAATGTTAAAGAATTTTTTACTAATCGTTTTGATAAATCATTATACGAAAATTTAGTATTTCCTATGGTATCAGGAATATTCGCAGGAAACCCTGAAAATATGAGTTTTCAATATAATTTTCCCAAAATTTATGAATACGTACAAAAATATGGAAGTATTTTAAAAGGTTTTAAAAATAGTGCCCAACCTAAAATTTCACAAGAAGATAAAGCTTTTTGGAATAAAATGTTTTCTTTTGAGAACGGTTTAGAAACCCTCATTCATCATTTAGAAACTTTTTTAGAAGAACATATTCAAAAAAATACCCAAGTTACAAAAATTGAAAAAAGAGAAAATGGTTGGGTGGTTTATACAAATAATCAAGTTTTTGAAACTGAAAATTTGATTTTAAGTGTTCCAGCGAATGTAGCTTCCCATTTTCTTAAAGATTTAGATGAAAACTTATCAAAGCAATTAAGTGAAATAGTATATCATCCTCTGTGGGTTTTACATTTTCAATGCCCGACTAATGCTTTTCCTCAACTCTTAAAAGGCTTTGGATTTTTAAAGTCTGAAAAAGAAAAATTGAATTTATTAGGTTGTATTTTTAGTAGTAAAATTTTTCCACATGTTTCGCCAGAAGGTCATGAATTATTAACGGTTATGGTTGGAGGAGCTACTCAAACGCATTTGGTCAATGAAAAATTAGAAGAATTAGTACCAAAAGTTCAGAAGGATTTAGGATATCACCTTTTTTTAAAACAAGAACCAAGTTTGTTGCATCATCAAAAATGGGAACATGCAATCCCTGAATATAGCATGAATTACCATGAATTAGAGAAAGCATTACAAAACTTCAAAAATCAAAATCCCAATATAAAAATTTTGAGTAATTTTTGGGGTGGAATCGGAGTACCAGATTGTATAGAAAAAGGAGTGAATTTAAAATTTTAAAAACTGCGGTTTAATAGAAATATCTTGGGTGTTACCGCTTTCATATTTCAGTATATATACAAATAATATTTAACGAAAAAGTCTAAATGTAAGTTACCAAAAATTCTTTGTATTTATTTTTTCTTTGAACGTAAATTTTCAGAACTTTGCATGAAAAAAAATTGAAATGATCATCATAACAGGAGCAGCGGGTTTTGTAGGTTCTTACATGGTTGGTAAATTAAACCAAGAAGGATATACAGATATTGTTTTGGTTGATGATTTTTTAAGACCACAAAAAGTTAATAATTGGAAATCCAAAAAATATAAAGAAACGGTTCAAAGAAATTTATTTTTTGATTGGTTGAAATTAGCCAATCCGAATTTAATTGAAGCTGTAATTCATTTAGGTGCAAGAACGGATACCACAGACCAGAATACAGAAATATTTCAAGAATTGAATTATTTTTTTTCTGTTAAGCTTTTTGAATATTGTACAGAAAATCAGATTCCTTTTTTATATGCTTCATCAGCTGCGACTTATGGTGATGGAACCGTAGGTTTTTCTGATGAAATCTACGATTTAAAACCGTTAAATCCTTATGCAAAATCTAAGCATCAATTTGATTTGTATGTATTAAATTCTCCCCAAAAACCTTATTTCTGGGCTGGTTTCAAGTTTTTCAATGTTTATGGTCCTAATGAATACCATAAAGGCAGAATGGCTTCTGTAATTTTTCATGCCTATAATCAAATTAAAGTGAATGAAAAACTCAAATTATTTCGTTCTCATCGTTCAGATTTTAATGATGGTGAACAGAAAAGAGATTTTATTTATGTAAAAGATGTAGTGGAAGTAATTTATTATTTTTTAAAGGAAAGAAAAAATCCCAGTATTTACAATTTAGGAACAGGGAAAGCCAGAACTTTTTGGGATTTGGGTGTAGCGGTTTTTCATGCCTTAAAGAAACCTGTTGTCATTGAATTTATTGATATTCCAGAAGATATCAGAAATAGCTATCAATACTTCACAGAAGCAAAAATGGAAAAACTCAAAAATAGCGGCTACGCAAAGCCTTTCTATTCCTTAGAAGCTGGTATTCAAGAGTATGTCCAAGATTATTTAGTTCCCAATCAAATTTTTTAAAATTGCATGGCAAATCAATCCTCTATTGAAACGAAAACCAAAATTATAAAATCTGCAAGAAAACATTTCATTCAATATGGTTTTGATGGAGCCAGAATGCAAGCTATTGCTGATGATGCAAAAGTCAATAAAGCTCTTTTACATTACTATTTTCGTGATAAACAATTGCTTTACCAAGAAGTTTTTGAGTTTGCTATGGTTCAATTAAAATCAGGATTTACCATTTTTAACGATTCTCAATTAACAATTCAGGAAAAATTCCATAAGTTTTCTAAATTCTGTTTTCAACTTTATCAAAATCAAGCAGATATTATGATTTTTTTAGTATGTGAAATTCAGCGTTCACCCGATATGATTCCTAATTTTGTCATGCAAGGTATGAACATCAAAGAAACTGATTTAGCTAAACAAATACAATCCGGTATGAATTTAGGATTAATTAAAAAAGTGGATATACATGAAATTTTAGTAACGATTGTGGGTTTATGTTTATTTCCGATTATGTCTTACGATTTTAATACGAGATTGTTAGGTTTTCCAGTAGGGGAATATCCATTAGTTTTAGAAGCTTATTATGAAAAACTTCCTGATAAAATTATGAACTTTATAAAGCTATGAAAAAACCCAAAGTGATTGTTTGCCCGAGTCCTTTATTTTTAAAAACATTACCTATAAAAGGCTCTATTGTTGTTGTGATAGACATATTAAGAGCCTCTACTAGTATGTGTGTTGCATTGGGAAATGGTGCCTCTGAAATCGTTCCTTTGGAATCCATTGATGAATGTTTATCTTATAGAGAAAAAGGTTATTTAATTGCTGGTGAAAGAGATGGAAAAATGGTAGAAGGTTTTGATATGGGAAATTCCCCTTTTTCTTTTATGGGAGAACATATTCAAAATGCTAAAATAGCCATGACTACAACCAATGGAACAAAATGTATTCATGCTTCCAAAAAAGCATATCAAGTGATTATTGGAGCTTTTGTAAATATGACCCAAGTTGTTAATTATTTAACTGAACAACAAAGAGATGTAATACTTTTAGCCGCTGGTTGGAAAGATAAAATGAATTTAGAAGATACTGCCTTTGGTGGTGCTGTGGCTATTGAATTAGAAAAAAATGGTTTTATTCCTACTGAAGACTCTACAAGAATTGCTATGACTTTATACGATGCAATGTTAAAAGACAAAAGATACTTTATCAAAAATGCTACTCAATATGAACAAATTATTGGATTAAATATTGTAGAAGATGTAAAATACTGTTTAAGAAAAGATTTACATAATGTTTTGCCTATTTACTATAAAGGAAAACTCATTGATGCTTTGAAATGTAGCGTTGAAAAAAATTTTTAATTCCCAAAAAAAAACTATAATATTGCAAAAAATTATAAAGACCACTCATGAATGTTAATTTTGATTTAATTGTAATAGGTTCAGGACCAGGGGGATATGTTGCAGCCATAAGAGCTTCTCAATTAGGAATGAAAGTAGGAGTTGTGGAAAGAGAAAGCCTTGGCGGTATTTGCTTAAATTGGGGTTGTATTCCTACCAAAGCATTATTAAAATCTGCTGAAGTTTTTGAATATTTAAAACACCCCGAAAATTACGGATTTACTATTTCCGATGCAAAAATAAATTTCCCTGCTATCATCAAACGTTCACGTGATGTTGCTGATGGAATGAGTAAAGGAATTCAATTTCTATTTAGAAAAAATAAAATCGAGGTGATAAATGGCTTCGGAAAACTCACAAAAGATAAAAAAGTAGAGGTTACACAAGCTGATGGTAAAAAAGTAACTTTATCTGCACCCAATATTTTATTAGCAACCGGTGCTCGTTCTAGACAATTGCCCGGTATGGAAATTGATGGTAAACAAATTATTGGTTATAGAGAGGCTATGGTATTACCCGAACAACCTAAATCTATGATTGTAATGGGTTCTGGTGCTATCGGAACAGAGTTTGCTTACTTTTATAATACCTTAGGAACCAAAGTAACTTTAGTAGAATACATGGATAGAATCTTGCCTGTTGAAGATGCCGAAGTTTCTAAATTTGTTGCCAAAACCTTCCAAAAAAATGGAATGGAAATTTTAACTTCTTCCAAAGTTACTAAAGTTGAAAAACAACCCAACTCTGTAAAAGTTACTATTGATACTCCCAAGGGGCAACAAGTCCTTGAGGCAGATATTTTATTATCAGCTGTGGGAATCGTTGCTAATATTGAGAATATTGGTTTAGAAGAATTAGGAATTAAAGTAGAAAATGGAAAAGTTCAAGTGAACGAGTATTATGAAACCAATGTAAAAGGAATTTTTGCTATTGGAGACATAACACCCGGACAAGCTTTAGCACACGTTGCATCCGCAGAAGGCATTATTTGTGTTGAAAAAATTGCAGGGCATCATCCCGAACCATTAGATTATAATAATATCCCTGGATGTACATATTGCTCTCCCGAAGTAGCCTCTGTAGGCTATACCGAAGAACAAGCTAAAGCCAAAGGCTATGAATTAAAAATTGGTAAATTCCCATTTACAGCATCAGGAAAAGCTTCTGCTGCTGGTAAAAAAGATGGATTTGTGAAAGTAATTTTTGATGCAAAATATGGAGAATTATTGGGTGCTCATTTTGTAGGTGCTAATGTAACCGAAATGATTGCAGAAATGGTCGTTGCTAGAAAATTAGAAACTACAGGTCATGAAATTTTAAAATCCGTTCACCCTCACCCAACACTCTCAGAAGCCGTCATGGAAGCAACCGCAGACGCTTATGGCGAAGTTATTCACCTATAATTTCTATAAATTAGCTCTAAAAAATACACCGACTTTCCTATTCATGTTGGTGTATTTTGGGTTTTTTTATTCTGCTAACGCTTTGCAATTTCAATGCTATCAAAAATTTGTGAACTCTAAGCCTCAAGTTTTAGTTAAGTTTTCTATTCCAACAAAAGATTTACATTTTCAAGAAATAAATAAAAAATGTTTAGCTAATGTAGAACTTCAAATTCAATTTGTAAAAAATCATAAAATCATTTTTGAAAAAAAGTTTTATGAATCTTATCAACTTTTTGATTATCAAGATAATGAAACTACAATTCTTCTGGATTCAATTACTATTCAAGGCTTGGAATATGGAGAATATGTTACGCATTTCTCATTGGAACAATTTCCTAAAGCGTTTTACCAAAAGAATGAATTTACATTTGAAAATCAATGGTATAGAGTAAATATACACGATATTGAAATATTTGATAAAAACTATTTTCCCATTTTTAATACAATTTCACAACATCAGGATTCTATTTTCTTGAAGTTTCTTTTTGAATCAGATTATTCATTTCCATTAACGATTAGAATTCAAATTTTTACTTCTCAGTCTGAGCAGTCTAATAATTATGCAGTTGCTTATCAATCGATTTATCAACAAACTTCAACCATTAACTTAAAGAAAGGAAAAAATCAAAAATGGGTTAAATTACCCACTGGAAATACAACTGATAAAAACTATTTTATTGAAATTAATTTCTTTGAAGAAGAAAATTTTGTTTTAAGTAAACGTTTAGAATTAGAATTCCAAAGAGATAAAGATTCCATTAAAATGCAACTAACGGAAATTTTCTTTGAATTTCAAAAATTAGGGATAAATTTACCCTTAAATTTTGAAAAAAATCTTGATGAACTTGTTGAATACCTAAAACATACGAAGTTATTATTAGAAAAATCTAAAAAAAATACACAAAAATTAAAAACTTTACTAAATTTTGGTATCCCTGATAAAATACTCATTCAATCAAATGATGAAACTTGGCTTTATTTCAAATATAATAGAAAGTTTAGTTTTATTTCATCATAGCTTAATGGATTCAATAATTTTAGGTTGTTACTATCTACTTAGTAAAAATAAAAACTAAATGTTCAAAAAAAACGAAAAAAACCTAACTACAATTTTACAACTTGCATTAGGTTTCTGGATAATTTTTAATAAATTTTAAACTCTTTCTATTATTGTGGCAATACCCATGCCTCCTCCAATACAAAGTGTAATAAGACCTCTCTGAAGGTTTCTTCTTTCTAGTTCGTCTAGTACGGTATTGGTTAGTATAGCACCTGTAGCACCAAGAGGATGCCCCATAGCTATAGCCCCACCATTTACATTTACTTTATCGTGAGGTACTTTTAAAGCATCCATATATCTCAAAACCACCGCAGCAAAAGCTTCATTTACTTCAAATAAATCAATTTGGTCAATGGTTAAACCTGCTTTTTTTAGGACTTGTTCTGTTGCATCAATAGGACCTGTTAGCATAATGGTAGGTTCTGTACCAATTACAGCAAAAGAAACAATTTTTGCACGAGGTTTAAGTCCTGTTTTTTTGCCAAAATCTTCATCACCCATTAAAATGATTCCTGAACCATCTACTATTCCTGAGGAATTTCCTGCATGATGAACATGTTGGATTTCTTCAATTTCTGGGTAACGTTGAGTTGCTACTGCATCAAAACCACCCATTTGTCCATGTTGTATAAATGAAGGCTCTAAAGAACTAAGTTTTTCTACGGAAGTATCTGGCCTTATAGTTTCGTCTTTATCTAATAAAGTAAGACCATTAAAATCTTTAACAGGGATAATAGATTTTTGGAAATATTGATTTTTCCATGCTAAAGCAGCTCTTTGATGAGAGTGATAAGCAAAAGTATCTACGTCATTACGAGAATAACCATATTTTGTAGCTAATAAATCTGCTGCGATACCCTGGGGAACAAAATAAGTAGGAATTGATATGGAAGGATCCATGTACCATGCACCACCATCTGAACCCATTTCAATTCTTGACATAGACTCAACACCTCCCGCAATCATTGCAGAACATTGACCACTCATAATATAAGCAGCGGCTTGATTAATAGCTTCTAATCCAGAACCACAAAAACGATTTATGGTAACTCCTGAAACTCTTTGATGATAACCCGCAGCCATAGAAACCGTTTTAGCTATTTCTCCTCCTTGTTCACCAATTTGAGTTACACAACCTAAAATTATATCCTCAATTAAGGAAGTATCTAAATGATTTCTTTCTTTTAAAGCATCTAATAAAGTGGTTACTAAACGTACTGGTGTAACTTCATGCAAAGAACCATCTTTTTTTCCTTTGCCTCTTGGTGTTCTTACAGCATCATAAATATATGCAGTTTTCATAAACAAAATTATTCGTTAGGATTGGTGTTGTTTTCTTGTTTAAATTGATTGGTATTGGGAGTATTGGTAGGATTGACAATAATTTGATTTTCTAATTGATTTTTCATTTTTAAATCGGTTGTCGTTTGTCCTTTTTCTACAAATAAATTACTCAAAATGATAACAACTACAATAAAACCCGCTAAATACCAAGTAATTTTTTCAATTAAATCAGCAGAACGTACTGCTCCCAATAATTGCTGAGCATTTGAAACTCCTGCTATCGCAGAGGATAATCCACCACCCTTTGAGTTTTGAATTAAAACTGCCAATATAAGAAGTAAACATGCTAAACATAACAATGTAATTAAAATTCCGTACATCTTTCGTGTATTTTAAATTGCAAAATTATAAACTTAACTTGATAGATACAAAAAAATTATTTCCTAAATCTTTTTCCATTCATCTTTTTCTTTTTCCGATAACCGAAAATACTCTTTCAAAATTTGTTGATTAGATATAATTTCGCTAAAAAATTTACTATATGAAAAAATTTTTCGGACATTTTTTGGCTTCGCTTTTAGCGGGAATATTTATTTTTTTTATCGGTTTTTTGGTTGTAATCATTTCTTTGTCAAGTATTGGAAGTGATAAAACCATTAAGGTTCAAGACCAATCGGTTTTAAAAATTAACTTAACAGGAGAGATTGAAGAGTTTAAAGAAGAAAATCCTTTTGATAAATTTATGGGTGATGTTGAGCCCATCGATTTAAGAACCCTTCAATATGCTATCAGAAAAGCATCTACTGATGACAAAATTAAAGGTATTTACTTAAATGTGGGAATGATGGGTTCAGGAGGCTGGGCTACATTAGAAGCTCTAAGAAAGGAACTTTTAGATTTTAAAAAATCTAAAAAGTTTATTTATGCTTATGGTGAGATTTATTCAAAAAAAATGTATTACCTATGCACCGCTGCTGATAAAATTTATCTTTATCCTACAGGTGCAGTAGAATGGAATGGTTTAAGTTCTAACCCTATGTTTTATAAGGGTGCTTTGCAAAAACTAGAAATTGAACCTAAAGTTTTTAGAGTAGGAACTTTTAAATCAGCTGTTGAGCCTTTTATTCTTGATAAAATGTCTGATGCTAATAGACTCCAAGTAAAAACTTTTTTAGGGGATTTTTGGAACCATATTTTAGAAAACATCTCAAAAGCTCGTAAAATATCTATTCCTACTTTACAAAAATACGCTGATGAACTTACCGTGCAATCCGCTCAAGATGCTTTTAATTTACAACTCATTGACGGTATTAAGTATGAAGATGAAGTTTTAGATTTATTAAAAGATAAATCAGGACTAAGCAAAGAGGAAAAAATAAGATTTGTTAATGCAATAAAATATGGTAAAAATTATGAACCCCAAAAAAACGCTAATAAAGTTGCGGTGATTTATGCAGTAGGAAACATAATTTCTGGTAAAAGTGGAGATGACAATATAGGTTCTGAAACGTTTGTAAATGCAGTTAGAGAGGCTAGGTTAGATAAAAACGTTAAAGCCATTGTAATACGTGTAAACTCTCCCGGAGGTTCTGCTTTAGCATCTGATGTAATGGCTCGGGAAATTGAATTAGCTAAAAAAGATAAACCCGTTATTGCTTCTTATGGTGATGTTGCTGCTTCTGGTGGTTATTATATTTCCGCAGGTTGTCAGAAAATTTTTGCTGAACCTACTACCATTACCGGTTCTATTGGAGTATTCGGTTTATTAGTGAATACTCAAAAAATGTTTAACAACAAATTAGGCATTACCTTTGACCGTGTTACAACTTCTCAGTATGCTGACTTGGCAAATCCTAACCGTCTTATGTCAGAATATGAAGCAAAAGTTATTCAACAAGGTGTCAATAGAGTTTATGGTGATTTTATTAATGTAGTAAAAAAAGGAAGAAATTTTGCAGATTCATTAGCTGTTGATACCATCGCACAAGGAAGAGTCTGGTCAGGAATTAGAGCAAAACAATTAGGATTGGTAGATGAGCTAGGAGGTTTAGATGATGCTATCAAAATGGTTGCAAAAATGGCAGGTCTGGGTGATGATTATCAAATTATAACATACCCTGAACCTGAACCTTTCTGGAAAAAATTTACCAAAACAGAAGCTCAAGCTTATATGATTAACAAATATGTAACAAAAGAACAATATCAATTATACAAACAATTGAAAGTATTTTCCGATGTTCAGTCTGGGGTTTATTTATTAGAACCTTTTGATTATCAAGTAAAATAAATTTTTTAAAACAAAGTTCTTAAAGCCGCTCATGAAATATGAGTGGTTTTTTTATGATTAAGTTTATTAAATTATATAGGGCATGCCCCTTTGCTAAAGCTCCGGGTCGGGGTGCTTCGGGCTTCGCTAACGCTTCGGCATTTCGGTAAACTTAATGTATCACAAACCTTTGGTTACTCATAATTCGCAACCAAAGGCAGTGCTAACCCCTTCGCTTCCCTTACGCTTCCCTAAAAATCGGATTAGTTTCTATTCAAACAAATTATTAATTTTTGATTCTGTTTTTGCTTGATTTTTCCAAAGCCCTTCTTTTTTTCTTTCTTCAAAAGTTTTATTCACTTTATGTTTGGATAATTCTGTATAAAAACTATCAAGTTCTTGTTCATAATTTTGTAAGCGGTTTTGGGCAATTTTTAAATATTCCTCAGAAATATCAATGCCTATAAATGGATTTTCAAGTAATTGAGCAGCTAAACAAGTAGTACCACTACCACAATATGGATCAATCACCCAACCTTTATTTTCATTTAAAATAGAAAAAATACATCTTACAGGTAAAGCTAAAGGAAAGGGAGCAGGGTGTTCAATTTTTTGTTCTGGTGAAAAACGCCAAATAGAAGTTAATAAAGCGTGTTTAGAGTCTAATTCCTCGCCAATAAAATCTTTAGAATTTTTGGGTTTATAAAGCCAATAGATCCTTTCATCTACCTGCCAAAATCTCCAGCCTCTAATATTGGCTGCTATCATTCTATCCCAAATAATTTCTTGTCTTAAATTCCAATATGTTTTTGAAATCCATTGTATTGGATGAAATAATATTCCTTTTTCCCAACGGATTTTATGATTATAAAAAAAGCTACCACCCGGTTTTATAATTCTGAATAACTCATTTAAAACGTCAATTTGCTCTTCTTGATATTGTTTTTCCTCTTTTTTATCACAGGCTTTGTCATATTTTACATTCTTCACTAACCAACCTTTTTTATTTTCTTGTTTGTTGTAAGGCGGTGAAGTTACTCCCACGTCAAAAAAATTATCAGGAAGTTTTTTTAATTCAGTTAGAGTATCACCTAAAATTAATTTACTTTCCATAGCATTTTTTTATTAAACTTTCATAAAATTTTTTGTCTATGTAAATATGGTAATTTTCAAGATCTTCTTTACTTGCTATATAAATAATCTGACAATCTATATCTTCTAAAAAGTTTTTGTATGTAAAACGACAACTCCTAAGATATTTGTTTTTTCGTCGCCATTAAGAAAATGTATTCTTAACTGTTCTTCTAAGTAATTATAAAATATTTTGGTTTGAAATGGGAAAGAAAGGATGTATAAAAGCTTTCCGTCAACAAAACCACTGATTAGAAGTTCTGGATTTTCTTCTTTATCCTTCAAAAATCTAGCCCAAGTATAATCTGTAAAATTTCCACTTCCATTGAGTTTTCTTTTATTTTTTTGATTTTCAAAAACAGCGGAATGGATATTTTGAGGTTTAGCTTCGCAATAAATAGGTTTTCCTCCTACTACGGAATTATGTTTAAATCCATTAAAACCAATTTTTTTTTCTGAATGTTGAAAACCTGCAATGGTTACAGTTAAATATTCACGAATAGTTGATGAATTTTTATCATTAATATACATAGTCAATAAGTCAGAGAAAAGAGAAATCAAGGTATCTTTTGAATAAGAAAGTAAATGCTCGTTAAAAATTTTATGATTTTTAGTACTATAAATTTCTAAAGCTTTTGATAGGGTTGGATTCATAAGTAAAATAAATGCAAATTTAGTATTTTTAGAATGCTATAAAAGTTCAGTATAAACAGTTTGTTTAAAGACAAATTATTTCCATACTTTTTCTATGGATTTGCTACCATTAGGAAAATGTATTTCTAATAAATAAAGCCCATCGTTTAAGTTATCCAAAGAAATAGAGATAACCTCTTCTGAACTATATTTTTGAAAAATGATTTTTCCATTCAAATCATAAAGTTTCAATTCTAATTGGAATTCATGAAAATTCGTGAATTTTATTTGATTTTTATCATGAATGATTTGATAAGGCTTAAGATTATCCCATAAATTTTCTTAAATGTTTGAAAAAATTGAAATTCCATTGTTTGAAATGGCTTCAATTCTAAACCATTTATAAGAATTTCGGTTATAGTTCCATTGGTAATCCTCTTGGTCTTTTTTTGCTTCAACTTGTGCAATATTTCGAAAATCATTTAAAGTGTTTGATGCTTGAATATAAAAATAATCAATATTTTCACAAGAAATTGACCATTGAAGTTGGAGGTTATCTTTTTGGGGTATTAATTCAAAATCTTGAAAATAAATAGGAAGTGGGTTACAGTTCAAATTAGTAATATCAGAAGCTGTAATATTTAAACAAATTTTTTGCCTACAATCTATACATTGATTAGGACTTGAAGGTAGGTTTGCTGTAATGAAATACTCTCCGGGAGTGGTTATGGGGTTAGTTCCAAGGGTATTGGAGTTGATAGTTTCAAAGAGGAGGTTGGGATTATTGGGACCATAAACAGAAATCGTGGAACTACCTGTAAAACCAGAACCATTTTGGCAATAATTGGAAATACCCATAAAAACGGGCTGAGTTCCATTACAAATTATATAATTTGGAGCAGATACATTGGGTGAAAGTTGAGTCCTCGCAGAAACAAAAGGTCCATTAAAATAATTAGTACAAGAATTGGGTCCGTAATAGGCGTAACTTCTTCCTAATCCATCTATGGATAAACCATAAAAAACTCTTAAAAATTGATTGGGTAAAGAGGTTGTAGTAAAATAATAACCGTTACAACCGGGTAGTAAATCTGCGGTATTAGAGCAATTGATAAAGCGGCTACCAGTCCAACGCCAACCCAAAGTAGGTGTTCTTCCACTTGCTGTTACTTTGGTAAGTTGAAAGGATTGGGGTGAAGCTCCTTTAAAATAATTCACTTGTACACTTCCGAAAGTAGGTTCAAAATCTGTTAAACATTCATAAACCACAAAATAGCTATTATTATTGGATAACCAGTCTGCACAAATAGCATCTCCACCTTCAGAATCACACAAATTATGATTAGAGGGTAAGGATGCACCACTAGTATTAACACTTTGAAAACTTGAATTTTGAGAGGTAAAAATTTCAACGCCTCTTTCTGCTTGATTTACACCTCTTCTTACAGCGCCAAATGCAATAGAGGTACTGGTGGAAGAACTCGAACCCACTCCTTCGTCATTGTTATCCGCTCCAAATCCGCACATATTAATAAAAGAAATTCCACATGGTATTACTTGATTTCCTGAAGTTACAACAGGATAATCTACTGCTAAATATCTACCAGGGTTGCTTGCTGATGAATTATTACAACTTACACTTTGCAAATAAACGACTCTAAATTTAAAGTTATTCGTAAAAAATGCACTATTTACTACAATCCCCGATGGAGCAGTATTATTAAATGCAAAAGTATAAAAATTCCCTGGTGCATTTGCTGAACGAAAAACAGTGATACACACTCTACTCCAAGTGCCTTCTTGTAACCAAAAAGTATTTGAAGTTGAATAATTACACATATCGACATTAGAGGAGGAGGTTGTCATTCTCATGTTTAAACCCCATGTTATACCTCCGTCTGCTGAAAAATCTAATCTTGCTTCGTTTCCTGTGCAACTTCCCCAACTATTCATCTGCCCACATGATGTCTCCGATACATTTAACCAAATTTGGATTTTAAAAGATTCAACACCAGAAAAATTAAAAGTCGGTGAAACCAATGCTGGATTATTGGCTCCTCTTAGAACAACATAAGATAAATTTTGTGTTACATTGGTTCTTCCGTCAAAATTTCCACCGAGTTTTTGACTTCCCGTAGGTACAAAGTTTGCTATATTACCTATACAAAAGTAGTTAGTTCCTGCACATCCCCCAGAACAATTAGGTTGAACCAAACCATGTCTCGGACCAAAAATATCACTAGATAAGGCAGGTCCTGAGGTTGAGGGAGTAGGGGCACTTCCAAAACTCCAACCCACTGGTAATCCCGAAGTAGAAAAAGTTGTCGTTCCCGTAAAATCCCACGTTTGTCTGATTCCTGAATTACTTTCATAAGTACCTATGTTAGAACAACTTGTGCAAGTGGGTGGTTGGGGTATATCCTGAGGACAATTGATATTTGTCTCTCCCATATTCACCTGCCAATTTCCACAGGAAGGGCACTGTCCATGTAATTCAAAAATAAAAGCAATGAATAGAAATAGTAAATTTTTTTTTTCATTATTGAAAATTTTTAACTATACTTAAATTTTTATTGGTCTTCCATTAGACTTAAAGTAAACTTAAAGGCATTAACAAATTTGATTTTAATTTATTTATTCAAGTAAAAAATTATTTACTTTGTAAAATATCTAAAAATTGTAAAATTCAAAATGTTTTATTTGCTTATTAAAACAAAAATTCTATATCTTTGAAATTCATAAATAACTTATGAAATATCTTGTTATTTTATTGATAATCAGCGTTAATTTATTATACTCACAAAAAAAGTATGAATTTAAATATCCAATCAATTCTGAAAATATCAAAATCTACAGAGATGAATGGGGAGTACCTCATATTCACGGAAGAACCGATGCAGAGGCTTCTTATGGATTAGCATGGGCGCATGCTGAAGATGATTTTGAATCTATCCAAAAAACTTATTTAATGTCCAAACACATGCTAGGTAGGGTAACCGGTAAAGAAGGTGCAAAAGTAGATTATGTTCATCAACTACTTCGTTTAGATGAATTTATAGATAATGAATTTCATAATATTGTTCCCCCTTATTTTTTAAAAGTTTTAGAGGGTTATTGCCAAGGTCTTAATTCTTATGCAAAAAAATATCCCAAAGAAGTTATATATAAAAAGTTATTTCCAATAAATCCAAGAGATGTATTAAAAGGATACGCATTGTCTGTTGCATTAATGTCCGGTTTGGATAGAAATATCAAAGCGATTTTAAATGGAAAAATTTTGTACCCAGAGCCAATAGGTGCTTCTAATGCTTTTGCTTTTAGTAGAAATAAAATAGTAGAAGGTTTTACAACTGTTATTATCAATGCACATCAGCCATTGGAAGGTCAGGTAGCTTTTTATGAAGCCCACATGGTATCAGATGAAGGAATGAATATTCATGGAGGTACATTTCCCGGAGCGATTTCTATTTTACACGGTGTAACAAAAAATTATGCTTGGGCTCATACAACTAACCATTTTGATAAGATTGATGTTTATCAACTTACCATGAAATCTCCAAAATCCAATGAATATCAATATGATAATGAATGGCTCAAATTAGAAATAAGAAAAGCTAAATTAAAAGTAAAAATGGGATTTTTAACTATTCCTGTTTCTAAAAAGACTTATTGGAGTAAATATGGAGCAACTTTAAAAACTAAGCAAGGTGTTTTTTCTTTAAGGCTTGCCGCTAATCAAGAATTTAGAACTGCTGAACAGTGGTATAAAATGGGTAAATGCAATAATTTTCAGGAATTTTATGAAGTGCTAAAAATGCAGGCTATCCCTGTACAAAACATTACTTATGGAGACAAAGAAGATAATATTTTCTTCATTTCCAATGGATTAATACCAAGAAGAATGGCTGAAGAAATTAATTGGTCTTGTGCAATTCAAGGAAATACTTGTAAAACTTATTGGGAAGGTTTTATGGATATAACAAGTCACCCTCAGGTTTTAAATCCTAAATGTGGTTATGTTTTTAATGTAAATCATACACCCTTTCAATGTACAGGTGCCGGAGAAAACCCAAATCCAGAAAATTATCCTTGCAAAGTAGCTTGTTTTGAAATGGAAGACAATAACAGAAGCTTAAGATTCCGTGAACTTTATAAAGACAGGGACACCATTTCTATTTCCAGATTAAAAGCCATTAAGTATGACTTAGTTTTTCCTGAAAAAAGTAATTTTATGGATTTAGTTTATAGAATGCAAAAATTAGATGAAAAATTTCCTGAAATGCGTGATATTTGTAGCATTTTCAAGCAATGGAATCGTTCAATGGATACCACTAATATTCAAGCATCTATATTTTATTTAGCTTTTGTTCCTATTTTTAAAGAATTTGAATATTCTACGGTTTTATTTAGAAAAAAATTTGATTTACCAGATAGCATGTTATTAGGAGGATTAAAATTCGCAAAAGATTATTTATTAAAATATTTTGGTACTTTGGAATTAAAATATGGAGATTTGTTAAGACATCGTAGAGGAAACAAAGATTATGCAATTGGTGGTTACCCTGATGTTTTAGCTTCCATGATGGGTTTACCCGATAAAGATGGACGTTTCAAAGCTATGCGTGGTGAAGATTTAATTATTTATGCTTATTTTAACGAAAATGGTTTACAAAAAATTGAATCTATCAAGGCTTATGGCAACTCTTCCAAGAAAAATTCCCCACACTTCAACGACCAAATGGAACTTTATCTTAAAAATGGAACCAAATCTATGTCTTTAGATTTAGAACTTATCACCCAAAAAGCTATCAAGAATTATAATCCCCGATAATACTATTTATATAACGATTCCTATGTTTTGTATCAAAAAAATATTAGAGATTTTGAACAGAATTTTCGTTTGAGCTATAACTAATTGTTTTTAAATAAATTAAATACCAGAAGTAAAAGGATTTTCACGTCATTGCGAGCAAAGAGCAGCAATTTTTGAGCTTTAAAAACCAGTTATGTTGTGAGATTTTCTTTCAATAAACTTTTGATTTTCTGCCCAATGATAAATAAACATGGGTTGATTTTTTTCATAATCTAAAACACGATTTTTATAGTCAATTCCTATTGTAAAAAATTGATTTTGGATCGTA
>CALLMJ010000160.1 GCA_938006875.1 uncultured Bacteroidia bacterium | reverse complement strand
GCATTATTATTTTTGATAATAGCAATTGGTGTACTGGTTTTATTCTTCCTGCACAAACCTACAATTGAGAAATTTGCTGAGGATTTTAATATATCCCTGTCGGAATTGGAGTGAATTGAACAATAAATTTCAGTAAGATGTTTGAATAAATAAAAATTATATATGAAAAAATTTGAAATACCTCAGTTTTACAGAAGCTCATTTATCACGAGAATAAAAAACGCACGCAAGGATCTTGATCCACGCAAGAAAGATTTTTCCCCCACAAAACTTGATTTCGGTCCGGTCAGGTTTTTACTCGCACGACATTTTGGATTTTGTTACGGAGTTGAAAATGCAATTGAGATTGCATACAAAACAATTGAAGAAAATCCCGACAAAAGAATTTTCCTTTTGAGTGAAATGATTCACAATCCGGGCGTTAATCTTGACCTTCAGAAACTCGGAGTAAAATTTCTGATGGATACAACAGGTAATCACTTAATTGACTGGAATGAATTGACAAAAGATGATATCGTGATTATTCCCGCTTTTGGAACCACTTTAGAAATTGAGCAAAAGCTAAACGAAGTTGGTATTGATCCTTATCGCTATAACACAACCTGTCCGTTTGTTGAAAAAGTCTGGAACCGAAGCGAGCAACTTGGTAAGCAGAATTACACCGTCATTATTCACGGCAAACATTATCACGAAGAAACAAGAGCAACATTTTCACACAGTAAGACTTCTGCCCCCTCAGTAATTGTCCGCGATCTAAATGAAGCAAAAATCCTCTCATCATTCATATTGAATGAAAGACCTGCAGAGGATTTTTATAAATTATTTACCGGTAAATATTCGGAAGGATTTGATGTTGAAAAAGATTTGGAAAGAGTTGGCGTAGTAAATCAAACTACAATGCTTGCAACTGAAACTCAGGAGATTGCAGATCATCTCAGAAATATTATGATAAAAAAATATGGCGAAGAAAACCTGAAAGATCATTTTGCTGATACACGGGATACACTTTGCTATGCAACAAATGATAATCAGGAATCGACTTATGGACTGCTACAAGAAAAAGCCGATTTCGCAATTGTTGTTGGAGGTTATAACAGTTCCAACACTTCTCATATAGTTGAACTTTGTGAAGAGAAGCTTCCCACTTACTTTATTTCCTCTGAAGAAAAAATCATTTCATCCAGTCATATAAAACATTTTGATATTCATTCACATCAGGAAAAAGAAACTTTTGGTTTTATTCCCAGGAAAGATAAAGTAGATATAATTTTAACAAGTGGTGCAAGCTGTCCGGATGCTGTAGTAGAAGCAGTGTTAAGAAAAATTCATTCGTTTTTTGATGGAGCTAAGGATATTGATACTTTATTAAACGAAATACTAAAATGAATTGATGTGCAAAAAATTATAATTGTTTTTGTTTTTAAGCTTACCTTTGTAATTATGTTTTTAATAAATATTTCTTTAACCGAAACTTATTCAGAAATGTTTGATTGTTAATTTTTGTTAACCTATGTTTAATTAGAGTAATAATTAAAATATTATAAAAGTGAGGGTGTTTATGAAGCAAGAACACCTTGATCTTATATATAAACTTTCTACTCATCCTGTTTCGCCAGCATATTTTGATAACCCTAATAAATATTTATTCTGGTTTTTCGAAAATATCAAACCTGTTTTATCAGAAGCTGATAAACTTATCTTTAGCCACATTAGATTTTTCGATTTTGATACGATTGACAACAAATATTTTCGTGAAGGTGAACTAATAGGTTTTCCAATTTTATACGGGACTAGCGATCCAAATGAACTTACTAAAATTAAATTAGAAGTTATAACCTTCGTTATTGCAATAATCTTAGTGCAAAAAACAAATTCTGATGGAACAAGAATTTCAATTAATGCGTTTCAGGATAAAATGATTGTTGAGTCAATATCAAAGGGAAATGGTGAAAAATTTTCATTAGACTATGACGATCAAACCAAAATAATCTCTTTTAATATTCCTGATCTTTATGATGAACGGATTTCAAAAACTTTTTATGAATCACTAAAAAACAAACTCGAAATTCCCGGTAAAAATGATAAAGATGATTTAATAATTATGAGTGCTGTTGATGTAGATACCTGTATAGGTATCTTATTTAATTCAGGAATTGCTCAATCGTTTATACCGGAAATCCAAGATTTTTTGAACTCGGAAAAAATTCAAAGAATCATAGAGAACATTCTTTCAGAATTTAAAAAATTAAACAGCAAATTTGGTTTTGCTCAAGATGAAAATGTATTAAAAAATTATGTTCTTACAGCATTACTTCATTCATGGATAAAGAGTTGTAAATATAATTATATGATCACATCGGTTAGATATAATCAGTTCAAACAGCCTTCCAGTTTTGCTGTTTTTCTTTTGGTTTCAAATGAAAAAGTTAAAAGAGAAATTTTAGATATTATGCATATTTCACTAAATATTGCATTTAACGCACTAAACGAAATTCAAAAATGGATTGGTAAGAAAGATTCATTCATACTATTAAAAAGTGATCATATTTTGAGTGATATCAACCGGGAGAAAAAATATAGCTCTGTACTCATATATAGAAGTTCGGTAATGCAAAAATTAGATATGGAGATTGATCGTATTTCTAAAACCAATGAGCCAGTATTATTAGTTGGTGAAACAGGAACAGGAAAAGATTTAATAGCATATGAGATTCATCAAAGAAGTAATAATGAAAAGCCTTTTAAGATTATATCGCAAGTTGAAGATGAAATTAATCTTAAGAGATTAAATGAATTCGGTACAATATATTTTCCTGAAATTACAGATATTTCTGAAAGTAACCAGAAAAATCTGATGCATTTCTTAAAGGGTCTTAGTTTCCAATCAAGTAATGATGATTATCAACACTTAACGAGATTTTTATTTGCTTCTAATGCAGATTTACTGAAAAGTATGAAAACAGGTAAACTACGGGAGGATTTCTATTATCAAATAAATGTAGTTAGTCTTATTATTCCACCTCTAAGAGAAAGAGTTGAGGATATTCCATTGTTAACTCAGCACTTTGTAAAATTTCACTCGATGCGAATTAAAGGTTTAGAATACAAAATTAACCGCTCAGCACTGGATTTTCTGTCCAAAAAGGACTTTAAAGGAAATGTGAGGGAATTAGAACATTTAATTATTAATGCTATTGTTAAATCAGAATCAGAAATTCTTGAACCATCTTCTTTTTTTGAGATTATTTTGCAAAAGGATGAATTTTATTCTGATTTATATGATCTAAATTTTGAGGGAAACTTTAAAGTCGTTAACAAAAGATTCAGAAAAATTTATTTTGAAAAACTACTTAGAAAAACAAAGGGTAATATCTCAGAGGCAGCTAAAATTTCAGGATTAACACCGCCAACAGTTTATCATCTTGTCAAGACTCTAAAAATTAAGATTTAAGTATATTCAAAATATTTTAGTGTAAATCTATCTAAAGTCATCAGTCAACATTCTAAAAAAATTTGTTATTTCGTTCTTACTTTCATCAACCAATCTTTCCATCAACTCTTT
>CALLMJ010000159.1 GCA_938006875.1 uncultured Bacteroidia bacterium | reverse complement strand
ACCTGAATTTTTTAAAACCCTATGGCATTCCTTCATCCATAAAGTAGTAAATCTATCATACTCTTCTTTTGATTCAAACTTGTCCCAGGCATCATTTACTGCATCAACTTTGGTTTGATTGGGTCTATACAACTCACCATTCAATTGTAGGTTATAAGGTGGGTCTGCAAAAATCAAATCTATTGAATTATCTGGTAGCTTTTTTAAAAGCTCGATACAGTCGCCTTGATGTATTTTATTAAGTTCTAATACTCCTATTTTTGTCATTTTTTAGCAAAGTTTTTAATTGATAAATCGCTTTACCGGATAAAACATGTAGTAAACAAAACAAGTGAGGAAGACTCTCAAATAAATCATTCTATAAAAATTTTGTAACTGTATATAGAGTTTAGAGCAGAAAATTTTAACCAATACCAACCTTTGGCAAGTCCCATCAAATTTAGTTCACGATTATTTTGTATTGTATGAAGTATTTGTTTGCCTGAAAAATCGTATAAAGTAATAAAAGTTTGAGGAGGTAAATTTTCAAAATAGATTTTATCTTTTGCGGGATTTGGATAGATTATTAAATTTTGAAATGGAGAGTCTTTTTTTATGGTAAAACCTTTCAAGAGAGAATCAGCTCTTGCAGCATTAGGAATACCCCAACCATAAAGAGTATCAGGATTGGAGGCTCTGTCACTACTTTTTTTGATGGCATCAATAATTTCCATATTGGTTTTATTAGGATTAGCTTGCCAAAGGGAAGCAACAAAGCCTGTAATAATAGGAGCAGAAAAAGAGGTTCCACTGGAATAACTATAATTTAGATTGGTAGAAGCGACTGCTGCAGTTCCTCCCATAGCCATAACATCGGGTTTAATTCTTCCATCAAAAGTCGGACCCATAGAAGAGAAACTAGACCTTGATTTATTGGAATTTACAGAACCTACACACAAAACCGAGTCAGCATCACAAGGAGCAGTAATTTTTTTCCAGTCATTATTTCCTTCATTTCCTGCTGAAATAACACATAAAATTCCTTTACTTGCGGCAATATCAGCAGCTCTTGTAATAATCGTAGAATTTCCGTCCATATCTGCATAAGTATAAAACAAACCACCATCCATAATATTATATCCTAAAGAAGTATTGATGATGTCCACCCCCAAGCTATCAGCCCATTCCATAGCGGCTAACCAATTATCTTCTTCTGCTGTTGTTTCACTAAAAACATTTTCGGTAACTGCCAAAAGAAATGAAGCTTCAAAACCTGTTCCTACTAAGGTATCAGGAACATTGGCTGCGATACAAGACCATACATTGGTGCCGTGACCATCAAGTGTATAAACATTGGTGTTATTATTCACAAAATTGTAGGTAGCTAAAACTCGGTTGGAATTATAAATATGACTAAAAGCAGGGTGCTGATTAGCATTAATAAAACCTGAATCAAAAACACCTACCAATTTACCAGCTCCTTTAAATCCTTTGTCATGTAAATATTCAATATTTAACATTTTGTTTTGTATTTCAGATGCACCATAATTGATAGCAGTTTTATCATGATGATTAATAGCAGGTTTATATACTTTCCATTTTTTTACTGGCTCTATTTGTATAATAAAATTTAGATTTTTAAGTTTTTGAATATCTTGATAATCAGCGTATAAAGTTACTGCATTCAACCATTTTGATTTCCTTTCAATAGTAAAACCAAAATTTTCAAGTTGTTGTATATAGAATGTTGAAACAGGATAATCTTTTTCATCTAAAAGTATTCCTTGTTGAAATCTTCTTTCCAAAGATCTATGACTTAAATCGGGTTTTTGATTTTCGGGCTTATCTTTAAAGTAAATCCAATATTTTGAGTTTTGAGCATTTAAAGTGGTGATAAATAATACCCAACCAAGAAAATAAAAATACTTCATAAATTTTTGTAACAAATATAATTAGAAACCCTAAGCTTATGCAAGATTTTAACAGAAATTCAATAAAAAAAACCCTATAAATCACTTTAAAAATATGGATTTATAAGGCTTAAAATGAATAACTTAATATTGTTTATTTCAGCTATTTTTTAATTGTGATCATTTCAGCACCTCCTAGCTGTGCAACTTTTCTAGAAGACTTTAACATGACTTTATCAGATTTTGAAATCCAATAAATGGTACTTTTTGTTTCATCTTCAAGGTTACTAATTTCTAATTTCCAACAATCCTTACCATCAATAGTTTCAGAGCCTAAAACTTTTAGTTTAGCTAATTCCAATTTTAAATTTTCTAATGATAAACTATTGAAAATCAATTGGTAATTATCAGAAAGAGGTAATGCAGCAACAAAAATGTCAATAGCACTGCTCACATCTAAAAATGCCCCTTCATATTTTAACTCAGTTTTTTTCTCACCTGCCTGAACAATAACTTTACCAGTTTCGTATTCAATAATAAAATTCATAGGACCTTGATTTACAGTTCTTTTAATAACTTGAAATTGTGTATTAAGAACTAAATTATCTTTAGATTCTTGTCCCATCATTAAAACCGTTGTATGAATTTCCCAGTTATTAGTTTTTTTGATTTCACGGGACATATCCATTTTAATATTTTGACCTTGGAAAGCAATAGAAGTTTCAAATTTTTGGATTTCAGGTTTTAAATTCAAATTAAGTTTGGGTAATTCAGTAGCAGGTTTAAGATTTTCGGATTTTTTTAAAGTAAGTTTTGAAATATCAACTTTAAGTTCTTGTAATCTTTTGGCGACATCATCAGGCATATCTTTTTGGTATCTTCCTCCAAGATTTTCAGCGAGGAATCTTTCTATCTCTGCATACATTGCCATTTGATTAACAGGCTTAGCAAAACCATGCCCTTCATCATCAGCCAATAAATAAGAAACGGGTTTCTTTTTGTCTCTTAAAGCAATAGCGATTTGGTCGGATTCAGCTTTTTTTACGCGTGGGTCATTAGCACCTTGAACAATTAAAAGAGGTTTATTGATTTTATCTACATGAAATAAAGGAGAAGATTCTTTAATTAATTTTTTTCCTTCATCGGTGTTAGGGTCACCAGTCATTTCATAAAGAAAAGCTCTACCCGCTTCCCAGTAAGCTGGAATGGATTCTAATAGAGTAAATAAGTTACTAGGACCTACAATATCCACACCACAGGCATATAAATCGGGAGTAAAAGCTAAACCTGCGAGCGTAGCATAACCACCATAACTACCTCCCAT
>CALLMJ010000158.1 GCA_938006875.1 uncultured Bacteroidia bacterium | reverse complement strand
AACGTTCGGATATTTGGCTTTAATTTTCTCTAAAACCGCTCCATAGCCACCGCCTACGTCCATAATGGATTTATGCTTGCTCAAATCTATTACATCGGGTAAGGTTTTGTAATCTTCTTTTGCATATTCGTACATAGCTTTATGGTAAGCGTGAAGTTTTTCAGGGTAATCGTTGAGGTAATCAAAAAATGGTTTTCCATAGATTTTTTCAAAGGTATTTTTACCTGTTTTAATGGAAAAGTCTAAATGTTGCCAAGCATTCAGATGTTCTGCACTCCAATTTAAACAAGCATACTTTAAACTTTCAGGGTGATTTTCAGTAAGTAATTCAGATACAGCATTGTTTTGAAATAAATTTCCTTGTAAATCCAAAAATTCTAATTGGTGCAAAGCATTGATTAGCAAGGACAAACTATGTTCGTGTAAGTTTAATTGTTGAGCAAGTTGTTTTACAGATTTAGGTTCTTGCAAGTGGTCAAACAGATTGAGTTTACAAGCGGTACTCACAGCCATATATTTCCAATGTTCTGTAAAAAAAGATTTGAGTTTATTTTTCATAAAGTTTTGGTTATATTTTATTTTGCTTTAAAATCTCTTTGAATAGTTCTACTGCTTTCAAAACACTTTGCTGTTTTAATTCTTTAAAGTAACCTTCTTTGTGAATAGGTTTATCTACTTTTCTTTCACCTTCAAGTAGAGTTACTATGTGTAAATCAATATCAAAATATGACATAAGAGTATGTGTTGAATAACTTCCATAAGTAATGTCTTTGAATATATCAGAGTAATCACCCCCTAATTGGCTTTCTAATTGAAATAATACGCAATTCAGTTCAGGAAAAACACTTTTCAATAAAGTAAAATCAACTAAAATTCTTTTTAGCATTGCATTTTCGGTATAAGCTTTACATTCAATTCCTATCACAAACTTACCATCAATGTAAACATGAACATCTGTTTTCAGAGTATAATAAAAATTTTTGATATTTTCAGTAATGTAATCTCTCACTTGTTTTTGTTTGATTCTTTGTATGTAATTTTTATTTAAGGGTATTTTTACGGTTTGTTTATTAAGCGATAATTTATCTGCATCTCCTCTAATTTCATTCCATGCAATTTCAATGAGTCTTTTAGCTAAACTCTCAGCTAATAAGCCTTTTCCAGCACGAATCATTCCTCCATAGGCTCTATCTTCATCTTCAATTGCCTCACTTTCTATTCCTTTAACGAGTAAATTGTAGGCTTCAATAAGTTTTTCTACGTCATGTATTGTTGTTTTTTTCATAGTTTTTAGAATAATTGACTATTTATTCTTTGAATAGCGGTTTTGCAATATTCTTCGGAGATATCTATGCCTAAGTATTTTCTATTCAGAATTTTAGCAACGTAAGTAGTAGTTCCTGCACCGTTAAAGGGGTCAAGTACGACATCATTCTGATAAGAAAAAAGTTTGATAACGCGTTTAGCCAGCTCTTCGGGAAACATGGCAGGATGCCCGAATTTTTGCATATTTCTTTCAGGAGCGATACTCCATTTGGCATTCACCCATTCTTTAAATTCTTCTTCTGTAATATCAATGTCTTCTTTTTTACCTTCTTTCTTTAAAGTTCCTTTGCAAAAAACTTCTAAATATTCCCACGTACCCTTTAAGTATGGACTGCTCGGACTTTTCCAACTCCCCCAACTACTCAGTTTTGCACTGTAATTATTTTTTTCCCATAAAATTTCTGTTTTCCATATCAATTTTTTTTGTATGAAGAAATTACTAATCAAATGGTGTGTTGGAATATAATCTGAATACAAAGGCTGAATATTGATGATTATTCTACCGCTGTATTTCAATACTCGTACACATTGTTCAAATATGGCAAAAAGTTTATCAAAATATCTTTTCCACATAAAATCGTCTTGGGTTTCTGCATATTCTAGTCCGAAGTTGTATGGTGGAGAGGTTAGAATTAAATCAATACAATTATCAGGTAATTTTTGTAATAATTCCAAGCTGTCACCACATAATATTTGATTTTCAAATTCTTGTGGTAGATTGTTATTATGTTTTGAAAAATTATGATTGAGTGAATAAAATGCTGTTATTCTTTTCTCTTCTTTTTTCTTTCGTTCACTTACTTTTTTTTCGTCATTGTAGCCCACATAAACACGTTTTTTGTTTTTTATTCCATAGCTTTTGATGCTGTTTATTTTATCAAATATTAGGTCTAGTAAGTTTTGGTTTCCATTTTTTACTTCTTTTTGACTTTTCAATTTTTCTATATCATTCTTGAAGGAAACGAAATCTAATTGGTTAAGATGAATATTTATTTTATCATCAAAAAATTCAAAGTAAATGTCTTCTGGTTTATATTTTTTGGATAAAATTTTTACTGTTTCTACTTCTTCACAATTCGCAGAAATTGGAATTTCTATTTTCTTGTAATTCATGTATTATATTTTAGGTGTTTTAACACAAAAATAATTTTTAGCACTTCAAAAATCTAATTTTAATGTGTTTATTTCAGCTTTTTTTAGGTATAGACCCTCTAAAAATTCTATCCATTGATTATTTTCGTAAATAAACCCACTATAAGCAAAATGATACAAAGCAATGAGTAGATCATGAGTAATAAATAGAGTGGTTTGGTGGGTGATAGAATTTTGTTGGATAAAAGTAGTTAGGTTGTGAAAAAGTTCTTTTTTACTTGCAAAGCCGGGTAATTTTTTACCTTCTATAAATTGTTGGTAAATTTGTTTTAAGCCATATTTTAGAAAAAAATCACCGGCTATTTTTTCGTCATTGATATGTATTCCTGGGGCACCGAGAACTTTAGTGGTGATAATTTGAATGGGTTTTCCGTAGCCTTGCATGATGCATTCAGCGGTTTGCACACAACGCTCAATAGGACTGGTATAAATTTTCGTTATTACATGATTAGAAAGCTTTTCTCCGTATTGAATCGCTTTTTTTGTACCGATTTCGTTTAATAAGACTTCATTACCAAAAGAGTTCTTAGGAAAAGGGTCTCTATCTGCATGACGAATTAAATAAGCTATTGTTTCATTTGTATTCATAGCTATATTGGTTTTCGCATGTTACAGGTTTTACATAATTCTATTTTCTTATAGTTTTGAACAAGGTTCTGATAAACCTCACTTTGTAATACTTCTACGAGGGTTGTGTTTTGGATATTATATAAGTTATTGCTTGTAAAATAGTTCTGCATCTTTTAATTCATTTAATTGTTGAACATCTTCGCATGTAAAATTATCGTTTATCACTACGATTTTGGTTTTCTTGTCTTTTCCTTCTGAAGTTTTAATTACTTCAAATTTGTCTGCAACATTTGTTTTTATGTTTTCAGGTAAGTTTTTAATTTCTGCTATTAGTCTGACTTCTAATGATTTTGTATAATTTTTATTAATTGTAATTTTCTGGTCAAAAAAGGTAATTAAATCTGATACTTTGACAATATTTCTTTTTATTTCTTTTTTTTCATCTGTCAAAATTTTTTTTGTAAGTTTATTATTTTCAAAGATATATATATCATTCTGGTCTTTTATGTTACTCGATTTAATTGCTTTTAATTCAAAATAATTTTTCCAGTCTATGTGTATCAAGTGAAGGTGTGCAGTTTGTTGTTCGTTAAGTTTTACACCAACTTCTAAACCTTTTTCAAGTCCGTTATTAGTCAAGTTTGCAGTAAAAACAAACCCAATATTTTCGTCAATCAGCAATGATTTTGCGTGAATTAAAGGATGAAAATAAATCTGAACTCCAACTTTTAATAAATCTTTCAACTGCTCGTTAAACTGTTTTTCAGTCGGACGACAAAAAAGCGTTACTTCAATTCCTTGTTTAGCCTTTTCTAAAATTGTCTTGATAAGCTCTGTGTTCTTGTCAAGCTGAAACGTAGAAAATGAAATGGATTTTTTTGCACTTTTTACTGAATTTATCAATGCATCATTTAACGTATTCAATTCTGAATTTGGGGAAGTCAAAAGTATGTTGTTGAGCTTTGATAAAGTGAATTTGTTTACTGGCTTCACTTTTTCAAATTCGGTTGCTGCAGTTTGCTCGTCTGTTGAATGTTCCCAAAAGTGATAAACGAAAACTTTGAAAAGCTCTTCGCATTGTTCTTTGTTTAACTCAACCGCTAATTCTGGATTTTTCGTAAATCCATTTTCCGTAAAATTGTTTGTGCAAATAAATCCTTTGGGGTTTGTTTTAGGGTCAATTAGAATGTATTTAGCGTGAAAGTTCTCTGCTGTTCGGTGGACAAAGTGATTTTTGAATTTTTTATTAATCAACTTAATATAGTTTTCTTTGATAAAGTCTGTTTCTTCTTCAATTCTGTCTTTTAGTCGTGCTTCTGCCGAACTCAACACAAATACTTTTACTTTTCTTTCAACCGCTTTAAGCAACGAGTCAATTATTTCTGAATCCTGAATCAAAAACGATTGTAAACAAATGAAGCCTTGTGCTTTGTCAATCGCATTAATTATTTTAGAAAACAACGTTTTCTGGTTGCCACTTTCAAAAACTGAAAGATTGCTTTGTTCCGTAGATTTCCAACCCAAACCGTTTGGAAGAATTGGAAACTGAATAGTTCCTTCGTTTAGAACGTGTATTTCTTTTACCAATGTTTTCATCTTAATAGTTTAAATAGTCAATGGTTTCAAGTTTTGCTATTTGATAAAATGCGTTTTCTCTTTCGGCAAAAGTTTGTATCAGCTGTTTTCGTGTTGGAAGTCTAAGGTTATAGTATTCAAGAATTGGTTTTGCTTTGTTCGCTGTAAATTCATTGAACGTTTTTTCATCAAGAAAATACTTGTCAATTCCTTTGAACAATATTTCGTTTAGCCATAATTCAGCATTTTGGTCATTCGAAGGAATAAACGCAACATTTTCAATTTCTACTGAATCAAATTGATTATTTTGAAAGTATGGATTTGTAAGTTTTATTTTTCTGTTGAAAGAAATATTGTCTTGATTGAACTCTGATAAAACAACTTTTTTGTTTTGGTCATAATCAAATTCGTTTGTATTTGAAAGTAGTTCTTCTTTCAGCTCACTTTCGTTTATTTCAAAAGAAGATTGAAACAAAGTTTGCTTTTCCTTAATAATCCTGATAATTGCATCATCTTCTTTTGCTTCAATTTCCAATGAACATTCCAAGGGTTTTAATTGAAAGCATTTGTCTTCAATTTCTTCAATTCTGATTTCCTTTTTATTGATGTTTAGAATTTGATTGTGGTATTGAGAAATAAAATTTGGTGTTCTGATTATTCTATTTCCATTTCTATCATCTTCGTTACGCTCAACTTTTTCTGTTTTTATTATTAGCTGATTCAACAAGTTTGAATGAGAAATATATACATTGTATATTCCTTTTTCACCAACCCAAAAAGACATGTCAATGGCACTTTGCTCACCAAGTTTGGTTAATTTAAAAACTGAACCATTGTAGTCGTTTTCATCTTCTTCATCATAGAAACTATGATCCCAAATGTTATTTCTGAAATTTTGCTGACGTTTCTTTACTAAATACCCTTGTTGTGTTAATCGTATTAAAAGATTGTTACAAGCTCGGATAGGCAATGTAGGTAACAAATAATTTTTTAAAGTTTCTGCTGTGATTTCTCCTTGCTCTTGTGCAAGAATTAAAACGGCAATAAATGGACTTTGCTTTGTTTTTACTTTCAAAGCAAGTTCTACTTGATATATTTCTATTTGTTCAGTTTTTCTTAGTGTTATCATTTTTCGTAACGGATAATTGATTCAAAATTTGTTGCTAAATCTCGCAAAGCTTTCAGCTTTGCACTCCTTTTAAACCATTCTTTGTTGCCGAACAAAACAAGTTTAAATCTTGCCCTTGTCAATGCTACGTTTAAACGGTTTGGACTATTGAAATGTGCATCTCTTGTAAATTTCGTGAAACTTAATAAAACCAAATCTGCTTCCTGACCTTGAAATTTATCAACGGTGTATAGAAAAATGTCTGTATTGTCTTTATAAAACTTTGAAAAGTTATTTTGTTTCGTGATTTTTCTAATGCGTTTTCTTAATTCTGACTCTTGATTTAAGTAGAAAGTCAAAACAGCTACTTCATAATGTTCTCCGTCTGGTTTGGGATTATTCTTTGCCCAATCCAAAAATTTCAAAAGTTCTTTTTCAATGTCGTTTACTTCTTTCGGATTTATGATTTTTTTTCCTTTGATGTTTCCTGTTTTATCATTGTTATGAATCCACTTTACCACTGGCTCGTTCAAAGCATAGTTCCAACCCCTGTTTTCTAAAACAGTATTTGCTGGTAGCAAATTATTTTCATAGAAATTCTCCCTTGAAGTTTTCGCAATGTCGGGGTGCATACGATGCTGATAACTCAAAGAAGTAAAACGACTTTGTTTATGTAGATTACTAAACCCGTCACTGATTACTCTGCTATTTCTCTGTCCAGTACCTTTCCCCACACCATTCTGCAACATTTCTAAAATGGAAGGAAAAACAAGTCGCTTTATTTCCATAACCTTATCCTTAATTTCATTAGGAAGCAGATATTCTAACTCTCTATCGATGTTGCTAAACTCTTCCCCCGCGTTTCGGAAACTGAAACTCTGATTCAAACGGCTTGACACCATTTCTGCCCAATCTTCTTGGTTATCTTGGCTATTAGGATGATAAGATGTTTCCTTATTTGATTTTGATAAAAATTCTTTAACAATAGATTTTTGAGTGTTTTTATCCAACAAACTTGCAATGTATTCAGAAACATAATCGTTTTCAACATAAGGCGACAACTGTTTTACATCACCTACTAATATCCATTTCTTAGCGTGTAAGGCGGGGACAATGAAATCTGAAAAAGTAACTTTTGAAGCTTCATCAACAATTAAAACGTCAAAACTTGCACCTTGCTTATTTGCTTTAATGTCGGGATGTTGCAAAATTCCAATCATTGTTCCTGCAACAAGGTTTGCGGAATCAAGAATGATTTTTTCAATCGGGTCTTGTTCTGAATTTGAGTTTATGTTTTCAAGTAAGAATTTTTGACTTTCAAGAGTGTTGTTCTTTTTTAAGTGCTTTTCAATTTCGCTTTTGTAAGTTTTCGAAAGATTTTTAAGTAGATAAGGTCTTACACTTTCTTTTACAGGTTTTTCAAAACGGCTAATACGAACAGGAATTATTTCTGTGTCGCAAATTTCTTTGTATCTTCCTTTTATGCGTTCAATAACATTATCAATAGCAGCGTGAGTAGCAGAACACAACAAAATGCGTTTTCCTTGTAAGGCAAATTGCATAATCAGTTCAATAATTGTTGTCGTTTTGCCCGAACCGGGCGGACCTTCCATTAACGCAAAGTCTTTTGTTTGAATAGCTTTTGAAACAAATTCACGTTGTTCA
>CALLMJ010000157.1 GCA_938006875.1 uncultured Bacteroidia bacterium | reverse complement strand
CCCAGAATGTATATGGTGATAATGGGAATTGCATCATTGCCTTTCATGTTGTCTTTGTTGGCGTATTGATTGCCGATGTATCTTCTAAACCGAAACGTTTGATTAAAAAACTTGATTTTTTGAAGTTCAATTAGGACAATAAGTTCAGAACCGTCTTCTAATTCCACCTTAGCTTTAAAGTCTACACGATAGATGGAAAACAAATCCACTTCGCTGTTATATTCTTGCGGTTTGAGTTGTAATTCGAGGACTTTCATTTCCAGGATAGAGGAGATAAGGGTTTTAGCGGCATCTAAATCCTGCATCAAACCTTTAAAAACCACATCGTATAAGGGATTAGCAATTTGAATGAGCATATTTGCAAATATAGGAAAAAAATTATAACATATTATTGTTGACACTAGTTACAATAATAAGAAATTCAAAAGATTATTCACATATTCTATTTTCTATATTCTTAACATTTGGATAAAATTCCTTAAATTAAATCCTGAACTACGGTAATTTTGTTTTTATGAATTTATATCGAAAAATAATATTTTGGTTGTTTGTTATTGCTTATTATGGGCTTTTGGGTCAAAATCATTTTTTTAAAGCCAAAGAATTATTTGATAATCAACAATATAGTTCAGCTTCTTCTTTTTATCAACTTGCTATAACATCAGAACATTTAAATCCTTTTCAAAAGCAAGAAGCAGAAATTAAAATGGCTTTATGTGCTTATCAACAACTTCGCGAAGACGCTGAAAATTTACTGTTTCAAAATATTCAAAAATATCCCGTTAATCCATGGAATGCTGAACTACAATTTGCTTATGCTCATCTTTTGTTCTTAAAAAGAGATTTTGATAAACTTCAACCATTTTTAGATGACTTAGACGAAGAAACTCTTCCATATGAACAACAGCAAGAAGTTTTTTTTATGAAAGGTTATTTGGCTTTTCAAAAAAAGAACTACCAAGATGCAGCTCAGAATTTTTCTAAAGTAGAAGAAAATACTTTAAAATTAGAAGAAGCCAATTATTATCAAGCGGTAAGTTATTATAAGCTCAATCAATACGAAAAGGCTTTGCCAATATTTGAAAAGTTAGAGAAAACCGAAACCTATAAACTTAAAGTTCCTATTTACATTTTATCTTGTTTATTAGCGATGGAAAGTCCTGAATTGTTAACCAAAGGTAAACAATATGTAAATGCAAATCCTGCTCCAGAACAACAATCTGCTATGGCGGGAATGCTCGGGAAAGCCTATTTTGACAAACAAAACTATGAACAAGCTCTCCCATTTTTAGAAAGAAGTTTAGAATTACAACCCAACGATAGAGGATTAGCTTTCCGTGCGGGTGTTTCGGCTCAAAAAACCCAACAACATGAAAAAGCTATCAATTATTTTGAAAAAACTTTTACACTTGATGATACCACATCCCAGTTAAGTGCTTATTATTCTGCTTATTCCGCATTAGAACTAAAAAAACAAGACCAAGCCCGCTTATTTTTTAGAAAAGCCTCTCAAGGTATCAATGTAGATATTAAAGCAGAGGCTTTATTTCAGTATGGAAAAATTTCTTGTCAATTAAGAGAATACAACGAAGCACTTAATGCCTTGCAGTTTTATTTATCTCAATATGAAAAACACAAACATGTTGAAGAAGCCAAAGGTTTAATTGGAGAGGCTTTGATGTATAGCGGTCAATTTGCGGAAGCTATTCAATTTTTTGAAAAATCTTTATCTAAAGATAAACGTATCCAAGAATCTTTTCAAAGAACTTGTTATTATTTTGGTATTCAATTAGCTGAAAAAAAAGAGTTGGATTCTGCATTAATTTATCTAAAAAAAGCTGTAAACTTAAATATTGATGAAAATTTGACTTTAAGTTCTAAATTTTGGGTAGCAGAAACTTATTATCAAGAAGGTAAATATGCACAAGCTGAAAAAGCTTATGATGACTTTATTGATAGCCCTAACTCTACACAACACCCCAATTATGCACAAGCTTTAGCAGGATATGGTTGGTCTGTTTTTCAAAGAAAAGATTATAAAGAAGCCATTAATGCTTTTCAAAAATCATTACAACGCTTAAATCCTAATAAAAATACGGATATTTATGTAGATGTAGTTTTGCGTCTTGGGGATTGTCATTTTGTATTAAAAGAATACGAAAAAGCATCAGAATATTACAGTAAAATTATTGATAAACAATTACCTTCTCGTGATTATGCTTATTTTCAAAACGGTTTATGCTCGGCAAGAAGAAGTAAATACACACAAGCCGTTCAAAACTTTGAGCAAGTCATTAAAAATTATCCTAATTCCTCTTTTAGACCCAAAGCTTTGGACGAGGCTTCTGAAATTTTAATTGTTTGGTTATCTGATAATAAAAAAGGTGCTGAATATGCCAAAATGTTAATTGAAGATTATCCTAATCATACATTAATTGCTAATGCCTTTTTACATTTAGGTATAGCTTTTTATAACTCAAAAGATGAAAAAGCTGCTGAAAAATATTTTAAAACTGTAGTTTTAGAATATGGTAATTATGAAAATCAAGTAACTACTGCTTTTGATGCATTAACTTCCATCATGGATAATGATGAATTAGATAAATTAAGAAAAGAATATCAAGCCAAGTTCCCTAATTCTGTAAAAGCCTTAGAAGGTTTAACTTTCAATCAAGCTCGTGATAAATATTACGCAGAAGATTATGAAGAGGCTATTCAAAAATTGAGTGATTATTTAGAGACTTATCCCGTAGGAAAAAATCGTAATGAAGCGTTATTGATGCGTGGAGATAGCTATGAAAAACGAAATCAAGATGATTTAGCATTGAAAGATTATCAAGAAGTTTTGAATAATCAACTCAATCCGTTTACTTCACAAGCCATAAAAAATTCTGCCGCAATTTACCAAAAACAAAAGAAATACGCTGAAGCTGAAAAATTATGGATACAATTGGATAGTATTTCAACTAATTACCAAGATAAAATCCATGCAAAATTTGGTTTGGGGGATATGTATTTAATGCAACTAAAATATGCAGAAGCAAAAAAACTTTATCAAAACTTATTAGAAAGTTCAGAAATTTCAGAATACACCAAGACCCGAGCCAATGTCCAATTAGGAAAAACTTATATTGGTCTTAAAGATTACGAAAAAGCCCAGACCGTATTAAAAAAAGTTGCTTCTGAAATAACTAATGCTCTTGGTGCAGAATCTCAATATTTATTGACTGTTTTAGCCTTTGACCAAAAAAATTATGACGATTGTAGAACTCAAGCATTAGTTTTTAGAGAGAAATTTACAGGTTATAACGACTGGAAAGCTAAAGCCTATTACTTTTTAGCACAAGCTTATTGGATGAAAAAAGAGCATTTTCAAGCTATTGAAACTCTAAAAAGTTTATTACAAGTTCAAGATGAAATGTTAAAAAATCAAGTAAAAACATTATTAGATAAATACCAAAAAGAGTATGACGCAATGGAAAAAAATAAACAGAAGGTACAAAATGTGGAAACTGTTGATACAGCAGAAAAAGAAAAGCCACAGCAGAAAGTAGAAGTAAAAGAAGTACCTCGTAATACTCAAAAAGAAATCAGCCCCAATAAGCCTAAAAAAGAACAAGAAAAACCCAAAACGGAGCAAGTTCCTGTAAAATCTAAAAATGAAGTTAAACCAAATACCACCAAAACGGAACAAGTTCCTAATAAGCCTAAAACAGAAAACAAATCACCAAATAAAAAGTAAAAAATTATTAATTTTTGGGTCTGGCTGTTGTTTACACTGAGCTTACCGTAAAAAATCAATCCCACAAATTCGCTTCTACTACTAATTTTTTGGGGTCTAAAATTTTGATACGTTTTTTATCGAAATCAATAATATGGGATTTTTTTAGTTCAGAAAGTAAACGAATTGAGGTTTCAGTGGCAGTACCTGCTAATTGGGCTATTTCTTCTCTAGTGATATTAACGTTAATGGTTTGGCCATCTTTATCTAAACCGAAAGTTTGTTTTAAAACAATCAAAGATTCTGCAATACGTTCACGAACAGGTTTTAAGGCTAATTCTGCCATTTTGGTTTGAGCTTCTTTCAATTCTTTTGCAAGTAAAGAAGTATAGGACATGGCAACTTTAATATTTTGTTCGATAATTTGAAAAAAGAAATTAGCAGGTATCGTACAAATTTTACATTCTTCCATTGTAACAGCAGTAGCGGAATATTTATCTTTACTTAATAAGGCGCGGTAGCCAATGGTGTCTCCATCTTGTGCTAAACGTACAATCTGTTCTTTACCATCCATATTTACTAATAGTTTTACTTTACCATGATTAATAATATATAAAGCATGAGGGTAAGCTCCTTCATTGAATAAAACTTGACCCTTCTTGTAAATTGAACAAAACTTTTGTTTGTTGAGCTCTAAGACTTCTTCGTGCTTAAGTTCACAAAAAATAGAATTTATTCTGGTTTTACAATTTAAACAATCTTCATTTACTTGATTTTGGCGCATATTACAGGATAAGATTGAAAGTCTTATTTACTTACAAATTTATAAACGAAAAATTATATTACCAAAAAAATTATGATTTTCGTCATGTTTTTTTATGATAAGAATCATATTTCTTTATGACAAATATCATAGTTCAACCAATATAAGCAAGCTAACTTTGCATTACAAACTTAAAATTTATGAGTAGCTTTTTCATATTTATGATTGCGAGTTTCATCATATCGTTGATTTTTCTAGTGGCTTTTATATGGTCTATGAAAAATGGTCAATTTGATGATACCACTGCACCAGCAGTAAGAATTTTAAATGAAAAATCAGAGCCTTCTGACATAAAAAAACCTTAAAGTATTATTTAAAAAATGAAAACCTTAAAGTATTATGAAATCTAAAAATTTGAATTTACAAAACAAAAACAAAGAGTATTATGAGTACGCCCGAAAAATTTAGTTATGACAACCGGATTGTCAAGTACTTTGCCTATGCTACTATACTTTGGGGAGTAGTAGGCTTTATTGTAGGTTTATTAGTTGCTTTGCAATTAGTAGACCCGAGTTTTAATTTGGGAAATGCTTATACCACATTTGGTAGAACGCGTCCTATTCACACGAACGCTGTAATTTTTGCTTTTGTAGGAAATGGTATTTTCATGGGGGTTTATTACTCTATGCAAAGGGTACTAAAAACCCGTATGTTCAATGATACATTAAGTTACGCGCATTTTTGGGGGTGGCAGAGTATCATTGTTGCCGCCGCCTTGACTCTTGCTCTCGGTTACACTACAGGCAAAGAATACGCAGAATTAGAATGGCCTATTGATATTGCTATCACCATAGTATGGGTCATCTTCGGAATTAACATGTTCGGTACGATTATTAAACGAAGAGAATCCCATATTTATGTGGCTATCTGGTTCTACATTGCTTCATGGGTAACTGTTGCGATGCTTCATATTGTGAACTCTTTTGAATTACCAATTTCTATCCTTAAAAGTTACTCATGGTATGCGGGTGTTCAAGATGCTTTAGTACAATGGTGGTATGGGCATAATGCCGTTGCATTCTTTTTAACTACTCCTTACTTAGGTATAATGTATTATTTCCTACCTAAAACCGCTGAAAGACCCGTTTATTCTTACAAACTTTCTATTGTTCATTTTTGGTCATTGATTTTCTTATACATTTGGGCTGGACCTCACCATTTACTTTATACTGCCTTACCCGATTGGGCTCAATCTTTGGGTACAGTCTTTTCTGTGATGTTGATAGCACCTTCATGGGGGGGTATGATGAATGGTCTCTTAACG
>CALLMJ010000156.1 GCA_938006875.1 uncultured Bacteroidia bacterium | reverse complement strand
CAACGGTTGGGCAGTATAGAAAAAGATAATTATGATATATTTCATTTAGTGCTTCAAATGGCTGAACATGGAAATTATGAACCTTTTTTTGAAATGATAGCCAAAGTACTTCAAAGTCTTTCCAACCGAGATTTTATTCAGTTTAATGAGAAACAGGTTAAGATGGTGATTATTGCGTATTTGATGTTAGCAGGCATATTTGATGTAATCAGTGAAAGGGAGGTACAAAGCGGTGGCTACCCAGATTTGATGTTATTCAAACGACCCAGCAATCCTTACGAACATCATGAATTTATAATAGAGTTAAAATATCTCAAAAAAGACCAAGCAAATGAAGTAGAAAAAGCTATGCAAGAAGCCAAGGAGCAAGTATTATTGTACTATAAACAAGATAAAACCTTACAAAATAGACCGTATTTACATTTATTAGCCGTAGTAGCAGTAAAAGATGAGTTGCATGTACAAAAAGTAGAACAATGACAATAAAAACATACTCTCAGAAACCTTCTTGCTAAAAAACTAACCACAGAGTAAACAGAGAAAAACATATTCCGTGAACTCTGTGGTTTTTTACTTGCTTGAAAGCTCTTAAATTACTGAACTATTAACTTCTGCGTATAACCGCTTTTTTTCAAACAAAATATAGCCAATTTTTTTAATTTTTATACCCAAAACGGTAAGAGTCGTATTGATTTACAATAGAATAAAAAATAGATAAAGAAAAACTTCATAAAATAATTATTTTTCCAAATTTAATGTAATAATATTAATGTAACTTTTTTTAATTAACTCAAAATTTCAAAAATCATTGCATTAAAAATCAAGGTAATAAAATAAAAAAAAATTTTTTTTCTTGAAAATTTGATTGAATTTTTGCATAAAATTGCTCATTCATTCAAATATATAATTATGAAAAATTCACTTCGTACAATTTGTGTAATCTCCTTGCTTTGGAGTATTCAGTTTAATTTGCATTCACAAGAACTTAATGTTCGTAAAAAAGGAGAAAGAAAAAAAATTAAAGAGGAAAAACAAGAGGTAGTAATTGAAAAAAAAGAGACTATTTCTGAAAATGTTACTTTAAGTGGAAAAATTAAAGATGAGAATGGAGAACCCTTGCCAGGAGCCATTGTTTCATTGGTGGGTACTTCCTTTGGTAGTTTAACCAATTTAGATGGTAGTTTTAAAATTACGAATTTACCCAAAAATAAATACCAAGTAAGAGTTGCTTATGTGGGTTACAAAGAACAAATTTTAGAGGTTGATTTGAATAGTGATACAGAAATACAAGAAGTTAGCATGAAAAGTGATGCAGTGGGTTTGGAGGAGATTCGTGTCGTAGCATCTTATGTTACCGATAGAAAAACTCCTGTTGCTGTGAGTACAGTAGACCTAAAATTTATAGAAGAAAGGTTTGGTAGCCAAGAAATATCTCAGTCCGTAAAACTTACACCCTCCGTTTATACGTCTAATGCTGGTGGAGGCTTTGGAGATTCTCGTATTATGTTAAGAGGTTTTCAACAAGAAGAAATTGCAGTTATGATTAACGGTGTTCCGGTTAATGATATGGCTGCAAGCCGTGTTTTTTGGTCTAATTGGCAAGGTTTATCTGATGTTATAAGAACAACGCAAGTACAAAGAGGGTTAGGAGCTTCAAGATTAGCCATTTCTTCTATTGGAGGTACCATGAACTTTATCACCAAAACTACCGATGCTGAAAAAGGTGGTTCAGTTTTAGTAGAAACTTCAAATGTTTACGATTTTAAAACTTTAGCAACTGTTTCTACGGGTTTATCCCCAAAAGGATGGGCAATGACTTTTACAGGTGGAAGAACTGTGGGTAAAGGTTACATTGATAATTTGTTTATAGATAACTGGAGCTATTATTTTGCTGTTTCTAAGCAAATCAATGAAAAACATTTGATTACATTTAATGTTTTAGGTGCTCCTCAAAGACACGGTCAAAGATTCTCCCGTTTAACAGAAAAACGTTACCAAGAGTTAGGTAGTCGTTTTGCTAATATTGATTATGGATATTTGAATGGACAAAAAGTTAATCAAACGGATAATTTTTATCATAAACCTCAAGCGCAAATCAATCACTATTGGAATATTTCTGAAAAAACTACTTTATCTACAAATGTTTATGGTTCTTGGGGTCGTGGTGGAGGTTCAGGTACTTTGGGTAAAGCCCCTTCACGTAATGGTGTTAATGGTACCTTAAATTGGGAAGCCCTTCAAGCAGAAAATCGTACAGGTGTTGATACTTTAATTACTCCTAATGGAAGAATCACCGGTTATAATGCAGTTGGTATTTTAAGAGATTCCCGTAATGACCATGATTGGTATGGTGTTCTTTCTACTTTATCCTCTAAAATCAATGATAACATTACCATAACAGGTGGTTTAGATGGTAGAATTTTTAAAGGTCATAATTATAGAACTGTAAAAAACCTAATTGGTGGTGATTTTTGGATTGAAAAAAATTATGCCAATGACTCTTTAATGTATCTTACCAACGTAACTTCAACGGTAAAAATTGATACCATCAAAAATGGTAGAATAAGAAGAGTGGGTGATATAGTTGATTATGATTATAATTCTTATGTAAATTGGGGAGGTGCTTTTGGTCAATTGGAATATGCAAACGATAAAATTTCTGCTTATCTGAATTTATCAGCTTCAAATACTTGGATGAAACGTAAAGAATTAATGAGAAAAACTGATAACCCAGTTTCTGAAACAAAATCTTTTTTTGCTTATGTTGCTAAAGCAGGATTTAGTTATTCTATTAATAATCAACATGTTATTTTTGTTAATGGTGGACATTTTACAAGGGCTCCATTTTTCCGTTTTGCATTAGTGGATGAAAGAACCAAAAATGAATTTGTAAATAATTTAAAAAATGAAAAAGTTTATTCCGGGGAGTTAGGTTATAATTTTAGTAATTCATTCTTGAATATCAGCTTAAATGGTTATTATACCCAGTGGAAAGATAAAGGAGTTCGAGTTTCTTATAACAATGCTCAAGGGCAACTAGCTTATGCCAACATTGCGGGAATGGCGGCTACTCATATGGGTATTGAGTTAGAAGGTAAAGTAAATCTTTCCAAAATGTTTGCCCTAAATTTTGCTTTCAATAAAGGGGACTGGAAATGGACTAATGACGTTAGTGCTACCGTAATTAATGAAAATGATCTCTCTACTAAACAATTTAATTTGTATTTGAAAAATATTAAAATCGGGGATGCTCCACAAACTTCTGGAAATATAGGTTTAAGAGTGAATTTTTCCAAAGACTTATATATCATTGCTGATGCTTTATATTACTCAGACATGTACGCAAACTTTAATCCCGAAGCACGTACAAAAGAAGATGACCGTTCTCAATCCTGGAAAATGCCTGATTTTATGTTGTTTGATTTACATGCTGGTTATCACTTCAAAATTGGAAATAATGATGCAACTTTGAAAGGTCACATTTTTAACTTATTAGATAAAGCTTATTTTATGGAAGCTCAAGATGGTTCTAAACATGATAGAATAACTTCTACAGTTTTTTATGGATACGGAAGAGTGTTTAATATTGGATTGAATGTAAAATTCTAAAAAAACTTAATTAGCATAAAAATAAAAACCGCTTATTTTAGTAGGCGGTTTTTATTTAATAGTTTATCATAAGAAATGAATAAAAATCTTTCTTTGATTTTCATGAGTATGGAATTTAATAGAGTTTATGAACAATTCATTAAAAATGGTTTACCAGTTAATTGTTAGCGATTAATAAGTTATTCGGTTGTTGAGTAGTGAGTGAAGCGAACATACCGAAACAACCGATTTTCCACGAAAAATGGTCATTTCGGTACGGCAACGCCTACTCAATGACCTTCGGTACGGCCGCCTACTCAATGACAAGTCCTTATATTTATGCGGTTGTTGAGTAGTGAGCGAAGCGAACATACCGAAACAACCGATTTTCCACGAAAAATGGTCATTTCGGTACGGCTTCGCCTACTCAATGACCTTCGGTACAGCCTCGCCTACTCAATGACCTTCGGTACAGCTACGCCTACTCAATGACCTTCGGTACGGCCGCCTACTTAACATTTAGATAAATCAAACTATAAACCTTTGTAAATAGGTTTCAAAATGTCGCTATCTCGTACATAATTTAATCCAATACAATTGGTTGTAATCAAAACAGAAATTTTGTTCAAAATCTCCAATATTTAAAACCTGAAGAAAATCTTCATTAAAAAAATTATTTTTTAATTTTGCATTGAACATAACATAATCTGATGAAAAAAAATACTTATGAAAATGGTTTTGTTTATTCTACGAATAGTGATTTTATGAAAGAACTTGAAAATCAAAATTCTGTAGATATAAATGAAACTTTAGTACCACAAAAACAAAAACTCAAGGTTTTTTTAGATACCAAAATCAAGCCGGGTAAAAAAATTACAATTATAGATAATTTTATTGGTAGTACCAAAGATTTAGAGATTTTATCCAAAAAATTAAAAACTCAATTTGGTGTAGGTGGTAGTATTCAAGAAAATCAAATATGGTTACAAGGAGATTTAGTTACCAAAGTTAAAGAATGGCTATCTAAAAATGAATATGGATTAAAAAAGTAGTTTTAATCATCTTCTGATAAAGTTTCATGAGAAGAATCCTGATGTTTATTTTTCTTTTTTTCTTCTTTACGATGTTTTCTTTCTTCTTTTTCTTCGTCAGTTTTCTTTCTTAAAGGATTATAAACTTTTATAGCATCTTTAAAATGAGTTATTCCAACAAGTTTCCATTCACCATTCATTTTACGCATTCTAAAATGAACCGGTAAATCTTGGGTATGATGTTTAAAAGTATAAGTTAAAACTAACGCATCATTCACTTTTTCTTTTTCTTTCACTGAAAGAACGTCCCATAAACCAAAATTTTTGGGATGTTTTTCTTGAACATGATTTTTTTTTATCGCGAATTTTAGAGCTTCTTTTAATCCTTTGGCTACTGCCTTTTTGACTAATGGCTTCCCATTTGGGCTACCATGAAGCATAGTTAAAATATTATAAATGTTTTCTCCTACTAATTCCTTTTCTAAAACAAAAAGTTCATCAATTAATGACATAGAAATACTATCCAAATCAGCATATTTTTCAAATTCATGCGAATCTTTATTTTGATAAGCTTTAAAACTCATAATGAGATTTTGCCTGGGTTGATAATTAAAAATATCAAAAAAAAATGCAAATCCTAATACCAAAATCAATACCAGTAATAAGTTAAATAAAATTTTTGTTACTCTCATGACTTAAAATTTATACCAAAATTAAAACTTTTCAGGTTAATAATTAAAATAATCACTGTGAAATTACGAAAAAAAAATTGTTTTAATGGTTTTTATGAACGAATTTTGCAATAATTTGTTACAAAAAAAGTAAATGTTAAGTGATCAGGAATTAGTTCGTAGAGCAGAACTGAAAGAATTAATTGAAAAAGGGTTCAATCCGTATCCCGCAGAAGAATTTATAGTTTCTCATAGTTCAAAAGAAATTCATGAAAATCATGAAGTTTTTATAGAAAATAAACAAACTGTGAGTATTGCGGGTAGAATTATGGCCAAAAGAATTATGGGTAAGGCGGCTTTTGCTTTGTTGCAAGATTCTGCGGGTAAAATTCAAATTTATATAAGCAAGGATTCTATTAAAGAGTTTCAAGATGAATCCATTTTTGAAGATATATTTAAGAAATTAACTTCCCTTGGAGATATTGTAGGAGTTGAAGGATATGTATTTAAAACCAAAACTGGAGAAACTTCTATTCATGTATCTAAATTTCAAATTCTATCGAAAACTTTAAAACCTATTCCTATTCCCAAAGAAAAAGATGGAAAAGTATTTGATGTTTTTTCTGATTTAGAATTACGTTATAGAATGCGTTATTTGGATATGATTGTTCACCCTCATGTGAAAGATGTTTTTATTAAACGAACCCAATTAGTCAATTCTATTCGTAATTTTCTGAATAATAAAGGATATTTAGAAGTTGAAACCCCAATTTTACAGCCTATTCATGGTGGTGCTGCTGCTAGACCTTTTAAAACTCACCATAATGCCTTAGATACCACTCTTTATTTGAGAATTGCTAACGAACTATATCTAAAAAGGTTAATTGTTGGTGGTTTTGATGGTGTCTATGAGTTTTCTAAAGATTTCCGCAACGAAGGAATGTCACGTTTCCATAATCCTGAGTTTACTCAAGTTGAACTTTATGTAGCATACAAAGACTATTTGTGGATGATGAATTTAGTGGAAGAAATGGTGGAAAAAATAGCTTTAGATTTACACCGAACTACACAAGTTCAAGTGGGTAATAATATTATTGATTTTAAACGTCCCTGGAAACGATTCACAATGTATGAAGCAATTCAAGCTTTTACAGGTCATGATATTTCTGAATTAGATGAAACAGGAGTAAGAAAAGTAGCTCGTCAACTTAAAATAGAAACCGATGATACCATGGATAGAGGTCGGTTAATTGACGAAATTTTTGGAGAATATGTAGAACCCAAATTGATTCAACCTACTTTCATTTTAGACTATCCATTAGAAATGAGCCCATTAGCAAAAAAACATCGTTCTAAACCTGGTTTAGTAGAACGTTTTGAAGTTATTTGTAATGGAAAAGAAATTTGTAATGCTTATTCGGAATTAAATGACCCTATAGACCAAAGGGAAAGGTTTTTAGAACAATTAAAATTAAAAGAAAGAGGCGACGAAGAAGCCATGGAACTTGATGAAGATTTTCTTCGTGCATTAGAATATGGAATGCCTCCAACTGCTGGTTTAGGTGTTGGAATAGATAGGCTAACTATGATTATGACCAATCAACATTCTATTCAAGATGTTTTATTTTTCCCTCACATGAAACCAGAACCCTCTAATAATCCTTTTCAAGGCTTGTTAATTTCTCCCGAGTATCAAGAACTGCTTTTAAAAGCCGGTTTCTTAAACTCTTCTATGATTATGAATCAATCACCAAGCGAAATTTACGAAAAACTTAAAGAGCATCAACCTGATATCTCTTTAGAGTTTATATCAGCTTGGTTTGATTAAATACAAATTGCTCTCAATTATTCCCTGCTTAAAAATTAAGTAGGGATTTGTATTTTGCAAAAAATTTAAGAAAATTAAAAAGGGCTGTCTATTCTAAACAACCCTTTTTAATTTTAGTTACAATAAAAAAACAAAATTATTTAATATATTTAACCAATTCTGAAACCGCTACTTCGTTTTTAAAAGATTTTTGTAATTGACCTGAGGAAGAATATACTAAAATGGTGGGAGCAACACTGTAACCAAAAATACTATCAAACTTATAATTTTTATCTTTTGCAAAATATACTGCATAAGGGTATCTTGCAAAACGGGTTTTGTGAAAAATATTAATAGCATCTGCATCAGCAGTTGAAACCCATAATAACTGGGCATTTTTGAAACTTTCAGGGCTTGCAGCTATCCAATCAGCTTGTTTTTGACAATGATCACAATCTGGATCAAAAAATATTACTATGGTTGCCTTTCCTTTTTGTAAATTTTGATTTGTGAATGGTTCTCCATTAGGTTTTACAAATTGAAAATTAGGAAATATTTGAGCAAAACCTTCTTTGTTTTGAGCTATTGTCAAAGAATAAAATCCTAACCAAAAAAATATAAAGTAAAAAGAGATATGCTTTTTCATAAAAATGAATTTTTGACAAAGATAATAGCAAAATATGTTCCAAAAAATAACGATGAGAAAATAATTAAAAAATTATGGGATTAGAGCTTAATGCTTTCCAAATTATCTTAAATTAAAAACGATTACATCATACAAAGCATGTGTACATGCAGTTATACCAAATCCACGAGTAACAAACAAAAAATTCATAAACAAACCAAAGAAAAAACGCTGTAAAAAACTGTTCATCGTAAAAATATCACCGTAAGAACCAATATAATGAGCCATTGAAAATAAAAAAGCACCCATAATAATAATCATAATATTTCTGGTTTCAAAACCTTTGGTTTGTAAAAAGGATTGTAATCCACTCACTAACAATAATCTAAAGAAAAATTCTTCATAAAAACCAGCTCCACAAGAAAAACCAATTTTTTGAAAAAAATTTAATTGATGAATACCAATTTGCTGAAGTAATAATTTCCCTACAAGCATAGGAACCGTAAAAAGAACCAAAAATGCCCAAAAAGTAGATTCTAAAAACATTAAACTCATGATATTACCACGCAATTCAAAGCCTTCTTTACGGTCATTATAAACAAAATAAACTCCTGTTACAATCAATAAAACACTGATAATTAAAGTTGAAAAAGGAATTAATCTTAAAAAGGATTGAAAAAGTACATCTACACCGTTTGCTGTACCCGTAGGAAAAATGGCTAAAGTAAGTTCATAAATCACTAAAAGAGTTGCCCCCATAACAAAGTTATAGGAAGGTCTTTTAACACATTGATTATAATGAGCTAACATAATCTATACTTTTTAATTAGATTGAAATTGAATTTTATTTTGACCTGTTATATAATAAATGGCAATACCCAAAGCTAATGTTGATAAACCAATTAAAGATTCAGTAGGCTTTTCTATAAAATTATAAGTTATCATCCAGATAGATAAGGCTAAAAATAATAAAGGGGTTAAAGGGTAAAAAGGTGTTCTTACTGTATGTTGAGAATCAGGATTTTTAAAACGATAAATCATTAAACCGATAACTGTAAAAACAGTAAATATACTTAATGTAAAACCAATGTAGTTTAAAATATTGCTTAATTCAGAACTTAAAACGACCATAATAGAGATGGTTGATTGAGCTATAATAGCAAAAAAAGGAATTCCGTTTTTATTATTTTTAGCGAAGGTACCAAATATTGGAAAATCTTTACCCATAGCTTGAATTACACGGGGTCCTGCCATAATCATAGCACTTATTGATGAAGTTAAAGCTAACGCTATCATAGTACTAACAATTCTACCGCCTTGTTCACCAAAAATATTTCTGGCAGCCACATCTCCAACCTCTGCTTTAAATTGTAAATCAGGAATAGAAGAACTATAAACAAAAACAAAGTTCACTAAAAGATATAAAGCCATTACTATGATTGTACCAGTAAAAAGAGCTTTAGGAACATTTTTGGAGGGATTTTCTACTTCTTCTGACATATATGCCGCTGCATTCCAACCAGAATAAGCAAATGAAATATAAATTAAACTGATTGCAAAGCCAGAAGACAAAACTAAATTCCAATCTTTTGATTGTGGTAAAATGCTGATATTTTGAGGATTAGGAGTTATTAATAAACCAGCAACTACAAAAAATAAAAGCAAGGTAACTTTGATTGCAGTTAAAACGTTTTGAATTTTAGAGCCTAAACTCAAGCTAGTAGAATGAATAATAGAAATGCTAATGATTATGAAAATTGCTAGGATTTTGGTTAAAAAGTCATCAGATTGCCCATAAATTACTGCACTTAGGTATTTTCCAAAAGCTAATGAAGCAGCAGCCACAGGAGCAGCAAAACCTGCTGTTAATGAAATAAATCCGGATAAAAATCCGAATATTGGGTGGTAAATTCTACTCAAATAATAATATTCTCCACCTGATTTAGGCATGATAGAGGTTAATTCACCATAAACCAAAGCACCACACAATGCTAATATTCCACCAACAAACCAAATAAATAATAAGCCAAAAACTGATGGTACACTTCCTAATGTATAACCGGAAATAGTAAAAATTCCAGCACCTATTATATTAGCAACGACTAAATTGGTAGCAGAAAATAAGTTAAGTTTATTGGATTTTAATTCAGACACTTGAAAAAAATGAATTAGTTTTTTGTTTGTTGAAAAAAGGTATCTACAAAAGTTTTAGGATCAAATAATTGCAAATCGTTAATTCCCTCACCCACACCAATATATTTTACAGGAATTTGAAACATGTCACTAATCCCAATCACGACACCTCCTTTCGCTGTACCATCTAACTTTGTTAAGGCTAAAGCGGATACTTCAGTAGCTTTTGTGAACTCCTGAGCTTGAATAATTGCATTTTGACCCGTAGAAGCATCTAAAACCAATAATACTTCATGAGGGGCATTGGGAATATCTCTGGACATTACCCTTTTTATTTTAGAAAGCTCATTCATCAGGTTAATTTTATTATGCAAACGACCAGCGGTATCTACTAAAACTACATCTACCTCTTCTTGAATAGCTTTTTTTACAGTTTCATAAGCAACTGAAGCAGGATCTGCACCCATTCCTTTATCAACAATAGGCACACCCACTCTTTCTGCCCAAATTTTTAGTTGGTCAACAGCAGCGGCTCTGTAAGTATCTGCGGCTCCAATCATTACTTTATATCCAGCTTCCTTAAAACGATTGGAAAGTTTACCAATTGTAGTAGTTTTTCCTACTCCATTCACTCCCACCACCATAATTACATAAGGTACTTTTTTTCCATTAAAAGTTTGAGGTTCTATATCAAAGTTATATTTTTTTTCTTGATTTTCGTATAAAAGATTTTCAATTTCTTCTTTTAAAATGCGGTCTAATTCAGCGGTAGTGGTATATTTTTCTTTTGCAACTCTATCTCTGATTTTATTAATAATCTTTATAGTTGTATCAACACCTACGTCACTTAAAATCAAAATTTCTTCTAATTGGTCTAAAACATCATCATCAATGGTAGATTTTCCAATAATAAGTTTTGTAAGTTTTGCAAAAAAACCTGTTTTGGTTTTTTCAAGACCTTTATCTAATTGACTTTGTTCTTCTTTTTTATTTTTTTTAAAAAAATCAAATAATCCCATGATTTGTTTTTGACCGTTGCAAAAATAGTATTATAGTTTTATTTTCACAAATTCTTTTTAGCGAATTATTAAATTGAACTATTTTACTGATTTTTATCCCCTCTTAATACTCGTATTCTTTTTCTTGCATTCACTTTATAAATAGAACCGGGATATTCTGTAATAATTTGAAGGTATAAATCCATAGCTTTTTGGGGATCTTTTAATATGTAATCATAAATTTCAGCTTTTAAAAACAAAGCATCATCACTATAAACACCAGGAGAATGGTTAGTTAAGATTTGGTCTAAAAAAAACAAAGTTTTTTCTATATCATTTTGATTATAAGCAATTTGACTTTTCTGCCAAATAATATCATCTTTTAAAGGGTGATTAGGGAATTTTAATTGTAAGGAATCTAACATCATTAATGCTTGTGGATATTGTTTTTGATAAATTAACAATTGGGCTTTAGCAAAACGGCTTAATGCTTCTGTTGTAGTATCCAAACCTGTATTATCTTGAATCAACAAAAACATATCAATGGCATCATTAGAAATATCATTGGAAGTATTATCTTTCAAGATTTTAAAAAATGCCTTAGACATTTCAAAATCACCACGATAATAAAAAAGCATAGCTTGTTTATACTTTGAAAAAGCACCAATTTGTTCATCTTTATTGGATTTTTCTACTTCAGTATATTTTAATTCTGCTTTTGCCATTTCATTTTGTAAAAGAAAAATGTCTCCAATTAATAACTTGGCTTTTGATTTATTTTGGGGAGTTAAGGAAGGTAGATTTTCTATACTTTCTAAATCAATTAATGCTGTTTGTAAGTCATTTAAGTAAAATATACACAAATTGGCTTTTCTATAAATGGCATCAAAAATTTGTGATTGTTTACCGTAAGCATTAATGAGTTCGTCATAATTTTTGACTGCATTTTTCACTTTTTCTAAATCAATAGGTTTAGAATTCAAAACAATTTGTTCATAATTTACAGCTTTTTCTTGCAAAGCTAGTAAATGATAAGAGGATTTTTGAGGTCTATTAATTATATAATCTAAAACTTGATTAGACTCTTCATACTTTTGATTATTTTGTAAAGTTTTGGCATATTGAAAGATACGACTATTTCCATCTTGCAAAATTCTATCTATCTGTTTAATTTGCAAAAAAGCTTCTTCATAATTTTCGGATTGTACATAAAAATCAAAAAGGATTTCTAAAACGGTTACATTATCTTTATATTTAGTAACTGATTGAAGCAGAGCTTTTTCAATAGATTCATAAGATTTTTCATCAGTCATTACTGCGATTTTTCCTTTAATTAAATCGGGTTGTACATAGTTTTCACATAACATAACCATTAATTCTAATGTAGCTTTATAATAGTCACCAATTGCTGCGTAATTTTCATAAAGTTCATTTGCAAATAATTGATTAGACTTTAAAATTTTTCTTCCTTGTAAAAAAAACTTTTCTGACCATTCAAATTGGCGATTTTTGAATAAAAATAAACCAATTTTTTGAAAGTCTTCTTCTTTGGTTATTTTGGATAATAAGTTTGACCAAATCGCATTCGCTTCAGAATCTTTTTTTTCTTGAATAAATACAAATCCTTTAAGGGCTACAAACAAATTTTCATTGCTATATTTTTTGATAATTTTATCTAAAAACTGGTGAAGTTCTGTGTATTGTTTTAATGCAGAATAAGTATTGGTAATTTTAAATACCAAACGGGTTTCCTCTTTATTTTTAAAAAGTTTTTGGTATAGTTCTAATGCTTTTTCATATTCACCTTCATTAAAATATTCGTCTGCAAGTTGTTCTTCAGGAGCTAATTGAGCAAAAATGGGATTGGTAAAAGCAAAAAAAATAAGTAAATGGAAAAAAAATATTTTAATAAACATAAAAAATGCAGTAAAATTAGTGCGTCCGGAAGGATTCGAACCCTCAACCGTTTGATCCGAAGTCAAATGCTCTATCCAATTGAGCTACGGACGCAATTTTACTGCAAAGTTAATATTTTTTTGATTAGTTGATGTATAAAATTAGTTGTTAAAAACTCTATTTATTTTTATGTTAAAGATTATAAAACAAATTATTCGGATCTACCGTTTATAGAAACTGATTTATCAATTCTTTTTACTAAACCTTGAAGAACATTTCCTGGACCAAGTTCCGTAAATTCTGAGGCGCCATCTTTAATCATATTTTGAATAGATTGTGTCCATAAAACAGGGCTTGTTAATTGAGCAATTAAATTTTGCTTAATTTCGTTGGAGTCTGTTGAAGGTTTTGCTGTATAATTTTGATAAATCGGGCAGGAAGGTGTTTGGAATAAGGTAGATAGGATACCTTTTTCTAATTCTTTTTTGGCAGATTCCATTAGAGGAGAATGGAATGCTCCATCAACTTCTAATTTTTTTACGATTTTAGCACCTTTTTCTTTGCATAAAACCATAGCTTTTTCTATTCCTTCAACTGTGCCAGAAATTACCAACTGCCCGGGAGAATTAAAATTCGCAGGTACAACAATAGTATCTGAAATAGATTGACAGACTTCTTCAACGAGATGGTCATCAAGACCTACAATAGCAGCCATTGAGGAAGGTTGTTCATTACAAGCTTTTTGCATTGCATTTGCACGAATTTGAACCAATTTTAAGGCATCTTCAAATTCTAAACATCCATTTACAACCAAAGCAGAAAATTCCCCCAAGGAATGACCCGCTACCATATCGGGTTGAATCTTCAAACATTTAGCTAAAATAACGGAATGCAAAAAAATTGCCGGTTGTGTTACAGAAGTTTTTTTTAGTTCTTCTGCTGTTCCTTCAAACATAATTTGGGAAATCTCAAATCCTAAAATTTCATCAGCTTTTTTAAATAAAACTTTAGCGTTGTTATTATTATCAAATAAATTTTTTCCCATACCAGGGAATTGAGAGCCTTGACCCGGAAAAATATATGCAGTTTTCATTTATGCTAAGTAATTATTATGAAATTTTTTACGTAGGTCTTCTACATAACCTTTGAAATGTTTATCAGTATCACATAAATCATTAACCGTTGTAATTGCATGAATAACCGTTGAATGGTCTCTACCACCAAAATATAAACCAATAGTTTTTAAAGAAGATTTTGTTGATTCTTTAGCAAAATACATAGCAATTTGTCTAGCTTGAACAATTTCACGTTTTCTGCTTTTTTCTTTTAATTGTTCAGGTTTTAATTTAAAGTAATCGGCAACCGTTGCAGTGATAGAATCTATGGATAATTCTCTATGGTTATTAACAATAAAGTTTTTAATTACGCTTTTTGCTAACTCTATATCAATTTCCTTTTTATTAAAGGAGCTTTGAGCCAAAATACCAATTAAAGAACCTTCTAAATCTCTAACATTAGTATTAATGTGCATAGCAACATATTCAATAATATCATCAGGCATTTCAACGCCTTCATTTTTCATTTTGCTTTTTAGAATAGCTATTCTGGTTTCTTGGTCAGGAACTTGTAAATCAGCACTTAGTCCCCATTTAAATCTGGAGAGTAATCTTTCTTCTATACCTTTTAAGTCTTTAGGAGCTACATCAGAAGTTAAAATTAATTGCTTTTCATTTTGGTGTAAATGATTAAAAATGGTAAAAAATGCTTCTTGTGTTTTTTCTTTTCCAATTAATAATTGAATATCATCAACAATAAGTACATCTATTAATTGATAAAAATTGATAAACTCATTAATTTGATTGCTTTTGACAGAATCCACAAATTGGCTCAAGAATTTTTCACATGGAACATAAAGAACAACTTTATTAGGATGTAATTTTTTTACTTCATTTCCAATTGCATGAGCTAAATGTGTTTTCCCTAATGCAACATTACCATATATAAATAATGGATTAAAAGCACTTTTTCCGGGTTTGGTAGCTAGTCCAATACCTGCAGAGCGTGCTAATTGATTACACTCCCCTTCAATAAAATTTTCAAATGTATAATTAGGGTTTAGCTGTGATTGAATAGTAAGTTTCTGTAGCCCTGGAATAATAAAAGGGTTCATAATTCTATTGTTTGAACTAGGCATTGGAATAGAAGGATTTTGAGTTTTTATTTCCCCTTTTGTTGATGGAATATTAATAGATGAAGAGTTATTTCCATCTTTTTCCATTTGAACTGTGTAAATCAATTTTGCGTCTGGTCCAATATAAAATTTTAAAGTTTTTGAAATTAAATGCACATATTTTTCCTCTAATACTTCATAATAAAAATGCGAAGGAATTTGCAAAGTAATTTCTTTGTTCTCCAGTTTTATAGGAATAATCGGCTTAAACCATGTATCATAAGTTTCAGGCTGTACGTTTTCTTTAATCATTTCCATACATTTAGCCCAAATTTCTTGACAATTTTGCTGCATAAAGTCAGTTTCTTTAATCATATAATTTATATCTTCTACCCTCATATTTTTATTAAGTTTATGAGTTCAAAATTGCACCATTTTTTTTTACTGTTTACTATTGATTTTTTGCAAAATGTTTAAATCATAATAAAAAATTTTTAATTAACTGATTTACAAAAAGAATAATTTCAAATTTGGTTATTCACTTTTCAACATTTTTTGTATATTAATGTGGATTATTGTTTCACACACTTAAATGTACTTGATGCTTAATTATTTAAATTTATTTTTCTGAATATCAGAATTTTTGCTAAAATTGCAAAGTTTTTTATTTATGACATTAGGAATTGTTTGTTACCCGACCTTTGGCGGTAGTGGTGTAATAGCAACGGAATTAGGAAAGATTTTAGCCAGTCTTGGACATTGCATTCATTTTATTACTTATGATAGACCTGTTAGATTAGACTTTTTTGCTCAAAATATTTATTATCATGAAGTTGTTACTCCGAATTACCCGCTTTTTCAATATTTACCCTATGAATCTGCTTTAATTTCTAAAATAGTTGATGTAGCTATGCATTATAATTTAGATTTTGTTCATGTACATTATGCTATACCTCATGCTTCTGCTGCTGTTTTTGCAAAACAAATTTTAAAATCTCATCAAATAGATTTACCTGTAATTACTACCCTTCATGGTACTGATATAACATTAGTAGGAAAAGAAGAAACTTTCAAAACTGTCATTAAATATGCCATTGAACAATCTGATTTAGTAACTTCCGTTTCTAATTATTTAAAGCAAGCTACTTATGACTACTTTAATGTACAACAAAATATTGAGGTAATTCCTAACTTTGTTTCTTTAGAAAGATTTCGCCCCAAACCTGATATAAGAAACATGTATCGCAAGTTAATTGCTCCAAATGATGAAAAAATATTGATTCATACTTCCAATTTCAGAAAAGTTAAAAGAGTTCATGATGTTTTAGAAATCTATCTAAAAGTAAAAAAACATATTCCATCTAAATTAATTATGGTGGGTGATGGACCCGAAAGAACCAATTTAGAAAAATTCGTTAGAGAAAACCAGCTTACAAACTGCGTAATTTTTATGGGTAAACAAGAAAAAGTTGAAGATATTTTAGCAATATCCGATGTATTTTTAATGCCATCAGAGTCAGAAAGTTTTGGTTTAGCTGCATTAGAAGCAATGGCATGCGGTATCCCTGTTGTAGCTTCCAATGCTGGAGGATTACCTGAAGTTATTCGTCAGGATTTTAATGGTTTTATGGCTGATGTTGGAGATATTGATAAAATGTCTGAATTTGTTATCAAAATCTTAAAAGAAGAAAAATATTCATACTTTTCTATAAATGCACTCAGAACAGCTCAAAATTTTGATGAAAACATTATCGTTAAAACTTATGAAAAATTTTATAGCCAAATTTTAAAAAAATAATTTGTTTTGTGAATAATTTTCTAATTTTGTAGTCTAATTGAATTCTTAAATGTTAAAATATTTTGCATACTTTTTTGTAATACTCACTTATAATTTATACTCTCAAAAACCCATTTCTCAGTATGAATTGGAAAAAAAGCCTGTTTTTAACTCTTTAGAAAAAGCTGTTGCAAACAAAAATCAAGTTTACAAACTCAATTTAAGCAATCAAAAACTGAAAGAATTTCCTAAGGAAGTACTACTATTTGAAAATCTTCAAGAACTAAATTTAGGAAAAAATCAAATTAAAGAAATTCCTGTTGAAATTAATCGCTTAAAAAATTTGCAGGTCTTAAATTTATCAAAAAATAAAATCAAAAAATTACCAGAAACTTTTGGTGATTTAAAAGAACTACACACCCTTTACATGAGTAAAAATCGTTTAATCTATTTCCCAAATGAAATGCGTGGATTAGATAATCTAAAATTAATTGATATTTCTAGAAACCATTTGACTCATGATGAATTAGTTTTTATAAAAAAAATTGTTCCTGATAATTGTGAGGTCTTAACTAAATAATACAATCCATTTTATGGAAAATAAACCAGAAATTCTTATTGCTGATACACGTAAAAACTACAACTTAGACGAAAAATATAAACTTTTAGAAACTTTTGAGATTGATAATCAATACGCCCAGTTAATCAAAATCCAAACTAAAGAATTTTCAGCGGTCTGCCCAGGAACTGGTTTACCAGATATTGCTGATATTACCATTGAGTATATTCCTGATAAAAAATGCGTTGAACTAAAAGCACTAAAATATTACTTTTTTTCTTTTAGAAATGACGCCATTTTTCAAGAACCAGTAACTGATATAATTTTTGGACACTTATTAAGGTGTTTGGAACCAAAATACTTACGTATTGAAGTGATTTATAATATTAGAGGAGGTTTTTTAACTACTACTTTTGCTGAATTTGGTAATAAAGATGCACATTATCCTAACCTTAACATCATTTCTTAAATGGAAGAAAGTTTTATTATCAATCATTTAGGGGAGAACAGGAAAGAATATAAAAATGCAGTAGCAACTCCTATATTTCCTGGGGTAACCATTACTCCTTTGCCAGAAAAATGGAATTTAATTAGAATAAGTATCGATTTAGATGAACCTGAATTATTAGTCAACGATTTACAACAAGCACTTAATATAATTTAACTCATTAATTATTATGGCATTATTTAACTTTTTTTCTTCAAAACCCTCCAGTAGTAACACCCCAACACAAGGGAACCATATTGTTGCTTTTGATATTGACGCACTGGAGTCAAAAAATGTGAATTGGAACTTCTTAGACTCATTTGAAAATCCTGAACTTTGGATTTTTACTTCTAACAAAGAAAACCCAAAATTAAAAGAAATTGAACAAAAATTCTTAGTGAAATTATTTTCATTACCTGATGATACAAGACAATCTCCCTTTTGGATTCTCGGAATTATTATGTTTGATTTACATTCTCTGAAAGAGTCTCATAAAATTACTTTAGTAGCTACTTTACCCTACTACGAATCTATCAGTGAATATCTAAAACATAAAGGCGTTTCAATTGATTTTCTGCTTTTAGAACCTTTATTAAATAAACTTCCCAAAATACAAAATGTCAAAAAAGAAAAAACTCAAAACAAAAATCCAGAAGTCCCTAAAAATGAAAATCTAGAAAAATTAGAAACCACAGAAAAAAAGGTTTCTAATAAAACAAAAAATAGAAAAGAACCCTTAATCAAAGAATTAAACCCTGAAGAACTTCAACAAATTTGTAATGCTTTTCAAGAACACTTTGAACTAGAAGGTATTTATGAAAAAAAAGCTCTTGGTGAAATCGTTTTGATTGCAACAGGTAAAACCCTTCATAAAGTTTTTCATACTAGAAATGCTAAACTCTACGTAGGTTGCCTGTATCAAAATGGAATCATTGAAAATATTAATGAAAATGATTTTAAGTTGCTGAAATACCCAACAATCGACGTTTTTCCTAAAGAAGTAAAAATTTTACCAAAAAAATTTCGTAGAAATTATTCAAAGAGAAAAAAAAATTCTTAGTTTTGTAAAATCTTTTTTTTATGAGATTGACTATTCTTTGCTTTATAGCTGCATTATTGAGCATTAGCTTAAATGCAAAAACTGTACATAATGATATTCCCAATGTTTCTATTGGAGATACAATCAGATTTGTAAAAGTATCAGGAACTCATACAGCCCATTCTACGAATATTCCTCAAGGTGCTAATAGTTTTGCATTCCAAAATGCATCTGGAGATTATATTCCTTTAGTAACAGGTACATACCAATATCAGTGCAATATCCACACTTCCATGCAAGGGTCTTTTACAGTTTCTACCTCCTCCAAGCAAAAAATAAGTGTTTCAAATATTCAAATTTACCCAACAATTATATCTGATTTTGTTAATATTAAATCAGAAAACCCAATTATTTCGATACAAATTCATAGTATATTAGGGACAAAAGTTTTGAGTAAAGATATTCAATCTAAACAAACAGTTTTAAATCTTGTAAATTTAGAATCAGGTTATTACTTTATTACAATTAACACAATTGAAGGAATTATTACACAGAAAATAATAAAAAACTAAATAACCATGGAATTAGGAATTATTGCCGTAATATTAATAGGATTTTTCTTATTAATTTATTTTATCCCCTTCGGAGTTTATATTAATGCCCTATCATCGGGTGTTTATGTGGGTATTGGACAACTTTTGGGAATGAGGTTAAGGCAGGTACCACCTTCATTAATCGTTAATAATTTAATTAAGGCGACTAAAGCAGGTTTATCATTATCTTTATCAGATTTAGAAACCCATTACTTGGCAAAAGGTAATGTAAACGCTGTAGTAAACGCATTAATTTCAGCAGACAAAGCCAACATAAACTTAAATTTTAAATTAGCAGCAGCTATTGATTTAGCGGGCAGAGATGTATATACAGCTGTTCATGATTCCGTAAATCCAAAAGTTGTGGATACTCCACCAGTAACTGCTGTAGCGAAAGATGGTATTCAATTAGTGGTTAATAGTAGAGTAACTCTTAAAGCAGATATTCATAGATTAGTGGGTGGTGCTGGTGTAGAAACTATTCTTGCTCGTATTGGTGAAGCTATTGTTTCTACTATCGGTTCATCAGAATCCCATAAAACTGTTCTTGAAAATCCTGATGCTATTTCTAAACAAGTTTTAGCAAGAGGTTTAGATAGTAACACAGCTTATACTTTACTTTCTATTGATATTGCAGATATTGATGTTGGAGAAAACATAGGTGCCAAATTGGCCGCTGACCAAGCCGATGCAGATTTACAAGTTGCAAGAGCAAAAGCAGAAGAAAGAAGAGCTATGGCTGTTGCATTAGAACAAGAATATATAGCTAATATCCAAAAAATGAAAGCCTTACTAATTGAAGCAGAAGCTCAAATTCCCTTAGCTATTGCAGATGCTCTAAAATCTGGGAACCTTGGTTATTTTGATTATTTAAAAATGAAAAACATTCAAGCTGATACTAAAATGCGTGAATCCCTTGTTGATTCTTCCCAAAATGAAAAAGACAACTCCAATTCATGAACAAAGGACTGTTCTTAGACAGAGACGGTGTAATCAATGAAGAAGTGGGATACATCACTTCAATAGAAAAATTTCAATTTAAACCTGGTATAGTTGAGCTAATTTCAATGGCTAATTGGCTCAACTATAAAGTTATTGTTATCACTAATCAAGGAGGAATTTCTAAAGGTCTTTATACTCATACAGACCTGCAAATCATTCATGATTTTATGTTAAATCGTTTAGAGGCATTTGGTGCTAAAATAGACCAAATATATTATTGCCCACACCATCCTGAACAAACTCGTTGCCTTTGCAGAAAACCTGAAAAATTATTTTTTGAAAGAGCTATTCACACTTACCAAATTAACCCTAAACTTTCCTTTATGCTCGGAGATAAACAACATGATTTAACTCCTGCAAAATTGTTGGGAATTTCAACCGTTTTAGTAGGTGTTCAAGACCCTATGTATTCAGCGGATTACTTTTTTCCAGAAATTTCTGATGTTCTTAGTATCTTGGTTTAATTTTTTTATTTGGGCGTGCTCCTTGCTTATCTATGGGTTGGGCCGTTTTGGGCTTCGCTTTTCGCATCGGCATTTCGGCAAGCTCAATATATCACAATCCTTTTCACTTCGCTCAAAGGCAGTGCTAAACCCTTCATATCCCTCATTCATCACTCACAGCATTTTTGCCGCTATTTTCTTTTATACCCTTTTAACTTATGGTCAAAATCCCATCAATGACAATTGTTACTACCCTATTCCACTCAAAATTAACGAATGGCTCAAAGACCAAAATAATCAATTCGCTTCTATTAACAAAAATGAATTACCTCCAGCCGTACCTAACTCTTGTATTAACACTTTTGAAAACGATTTATGGTACTCCATTGAAACTCAAAACGCCCAAAAACCTTTACAAATTATCATTTATCCTTTTCTTTGTAATACACCTGCTGGGGTTCAATCCATTTTATATTCTTCTTATGACTGTAAAAATCTTTCCCAAAATTTCATTGCCTGTGCAACCAAAGATGTTGGCGACACTATAAAATTTAACATTCATAATCCACAACAATACTCAAAACTTATGCTTTACATTGATGGCTTTGACGGAACTATCTGCCAGTTTACTATTGGAGTTTTTGAATTAGAAGAATACCATCCCTTTGATTTTTGTAAATACCTACGTTTTGATTATCTTAATAGAACCCCAAATTGGAAACAACCGCTGCAAATTAACTCTCATAATAACCAACTCAAAATACAATGGACTCATGAAAATCCTGATATTTTAGGATATGCTTTACAAATCAAAATGCAAAATGGTTATAAAACTTTGAGTTGTTTTAATGCTCAAAATTATACGTTTGCTAACCAAAATTTTTTAGAATACATTTTCAATCCTGACCAACTGGATTCAGAAAAAAAATGTTTCCGCTTATTAGCTTACTATAAAAATGATATTTGGACTTCTTCGGATTATTGTGTTGAGCCTAAGGTAATTAATAATTTTTGGGTTTCACCACCCAAACCTTCATCTCAATCCAATGAATACAGCTACGTTTATAAAGTATTTAAAAATCAAAAAGCTACCATACGTTTAAAAAATTCAAAAGGTGAGATTGTAAAATCTAAAAATATTACTTTGAAAAAAGGAAGTTTTGAAGGAAACATAAACATTGCTGGGCTCCCTAAATCCGATTATTTTTTTGAGTTTTGCGTAGATAATGAATGTTTTGAATATCCATTGATAAATCCTTAGAAAATTTTAAAAATTTGCAATTAAAAATAAAATAAAACTATATTTGTGAACCTTTTAATGCTAACTCATGTCTGACAAAAAACCCTATATAATTGAATTTCAAACGGTTGGAGAAATTGGAGAAGGATTTATCTCTATTGCTGAGTTTGAAAAATCTATTCCATTTGAAGTAAAAAGAACTTTCTGGACTTACCAAACTCCTGATCACATTGTTAGAGGAAGACATGCTCATCATGAAACTGAAATGATTTTAATTGCTGCCGCAGGTAGAATTGTGGTTAATACAGAAATGCCCAACGGAAAATTAGAAACCTTTGTTTTAGAAAAACCTTCTATTGGTTTATATATTCCCCCAAAAGTTTGGCATACCATGCAATACTATTTTAACGCCGTTCAATTAGTTTTTGCTTCTAGTTTATACAACGAAAACGATTATATAAGAGATTATTCTGAATTTCAACAACTTATAAAAAATGGAAAAATTTAATTTTTTACCCGGACCCTCTCAACTTCACAAAAATTTCCCTGTTTGGGTACAAAAATCCTTAGACCAAAATTTTCTTTCTAATTATCATAGAAACAAGCTCTTTTCAGATGTTTATCATTCTATTTATGAATTATTTCAAACCAAGCTAAAACTTCCAAAAGATTATGAACTCTACTTTGTGCCTTCGGCTTCAGAAGCCTGGAATTTAACTGCAAATAGTTTAATTTTCACAAAAGCCTTATTCTATTTTAATGGAAATTTTGGCAAAAAATGGTTTGAATATGTTCAAGAAACTATGAGTTTTGCGACATCTATACCCTTTGAAATCAATACTTTACCAGAAATTCAAGAACGTTCAGATGCTTTTATTGGAATAGTTCATACAGAAACCTCCAACGGAAGTCAATTACCCAATGAATTTTTAAAAAATTTAAAAGAAAAAAATCCTAATTCATGTATAGTTGTAGATGCTACTGCAAGTATGGGAGGAGTAGATTTACCCTGGGAAAATGCTGATGTTTGGTTTGCTTCCGTTCAAAAATGTTTTGGTTTACCGCCAGGAATGGCTGTAATGGTTGCCAATCAAAATGCAATACAAAGAGCCATCAAAAAAAATTGGAATTACTACAACGGAATTATCAATTTATCTAAAAATTTTAAAAAATGGCAAACCACAAATACTCCAAACTTATTAAATATTTGGTGTTTAAATGAATGCCTCAAAGAAATGCCTGAAATTAATATCGTTGAAAAAGTTCTTCTAAGTAGAAAAAATTTATTTTTTCAGTCTCATCAAAATCTCCAATTACTAGAAACCCAAAACACCGCAACCACTGTTTGGGCTTTTAAAAATATTAATCCTATAGAAATTATTCAAAAAGCTAAAAATCAACAAATTGCATTAGGTGCTGGTTATGGTGACTGGAAAAATAATACTTTTAGAATTGCCAATTTTCCCGCAATCCCAAATGAAAGTTGGTTAAAATTATATGCTTTTCTTAAAAACTTATGAAAATTTTTCATTTTTTTCAACAAATTCAAAAATCTTTAAATTCTCCATTTATCCCCTCAATTTCATTGGGTTTTAAAAACTTACCAACTATAAATCCAGATTTGTTTTATCAAACTATACCCAGAATTGAACCTATCAACTCCCCTATTCAAATCCATATTGAAGAAGACCCTTCATCTAATACTATTCATGGTTTCATTGAATTTGAAGACCATAAAATTATGTTTCTAGGAAATTCAGCGCGTTTTCCTGACCATGTCATACAATCTTGCATTAGTACTGCACACTGGCAAAATTCATTCAAAGAAGAAATTCTATTAACGCAAGCTACCTTGAATTTAGTTTATGCGGGAAATTCACAAAACCCTATTGAAAATTATATTGCACTGTATAAAATTGGTGCTTGTTTTTTTAATGAAAACTTGCTCGGTATTGTCAATGAACCTGCTTGGACTTACCATCCTGCTGGATTATTATCCAAAATGATTTTTAACAATATGGTAAACCTTTGTAGAAATTCTCCGCCTTTTTTATTTTGGACAGGATTTATTAAAACGAATTTAGAGTTTTCTTCACCTTTTTCCAATCAAAAATCTAATTGTTTTTTTTCTAAGGGACATCATGTTTTTGGTATTCCAGATTTAGCTTTTTATTCTGAACATTCAGACCCCATGAAAATAAAAAAACTTTTTAATGACATCATTGAATATGCATGGTTTGAAAAAAAAGATTTACAACCTGGCGATTATGTAGCCTTTGAAGAAAATGAAGTTTATGAGTTAGTTGAGCCTGAGGAATCTATTGAATTTTTGGAAAGTCCCACAAAAACTTTGGTTTTAAGATACATGAATGAAAAAATGGATTCCTACAATTAGGCTAATTCTTTAAAGAGTTTCTCTCGCGGTTTTAAATACCCAGAAATACAAAAATATATTTGTGAGTATAGTTTTTATTCTTAATTTGCAGCCAAATTTATAATAATGAAATCAGTTACGATTGCTGGTGTGCAGGGTTTTTATGGAGATAGCCCAATGGCAGGTGCTATGATTGCTCAAGCCGGTATAGCTCAATATTTGGTTCATGATGCTTTGTCTGAACTAACTTTATCTATACTTCAAAAAGACAAATTAAAAGACCCTGAATTGGGTTATGCTCGTGATATAGAAATATTGGCTAAAATGGTCTGGTCAACTGCATTAAAAAAAGGCACAAAAATTGTTACCAATTCAGGGGGATTAAATCCGCTTTCTGCTGCAGTAAAAATTCAAAGTATTTTAAAAAATTTAGGGCTTAATGATATAAAAATCGCTTGTTTAACCGGCGATGACTTAATGTCAAAATTAGGGGATATTCAAGCAAAAGGAGAGCCACTAACCAACATGGACGATAATCGCAATTTCTCTGAAAATCAATTTCCTGTAACTCATGCTAATGTTTATACGGGTGCAAAAGAAGTTGCCGATGCTTTAAATCAGGGTGCTCATATTGTTCTTACGGGTAGAGTAGCTGACCCTGCTTTAACCTTAGGGATTTTAATTCATGAATTTCACTGGAAAATTGGTAACGATTTAGAAACAAAAGAATGGGATTTATTGGCTAGCGGTATTTTGGTGGGTCATTTATTAGAATGCGGAGGTCAAGCTTCAGGTGGTAATTCTTATGCCGAATGGCCAATGGATTATAATTTAAGTAGACTCGGTTACCCTATTGCAACCGTTTTTGAAAATGGCACTGCTCATTTATTTAAACCTGATTTTATGGGAGGTAAACTCACCCGTAACACTTTAAGAGAACAACTTGTCTATGAAGTTCATGACCCTCAAAATTATATTACTCCCGATGTTATCTGCGACTTTACAAATGTTCAAATGACCGAATTGGAAAATGGTAAAGTGGAAGTAAAAGGAGCAAAAGGTAAACCTAGACCCGAAAAACTCAAACTTTGTATTGGGTTAATGGAAGGTTTTATGACTGACCAATTTTTCTTTTTTTCTTATCCTTTTGCTTATAAAAAAGCTCAAAAATTTATTCAAGCAGTTCAAGAAATTTGGAGTACATTACCCCTCAAAATAGAAAAAAAACGTTTTGATATTATTGGTGTAAACGGAATTCATGGTGAAGCAGCTCCTATTCAAGATGAAAACTTTTTAAATCAATTGAATGAAGTGGGTGTACGTTTAGCAATTCAACATAGTGAACCTAAAGTAGGGAAATTAGCTATGCAAGCAGTAGTTTGTTTGGGGCTCAATGGACCTCCGGGAGTTGTTTCCGTACCAGGTTGGGGTAATGATGCAAGGGCACAATTAGGCTTATGGAGTACTTTAATTCCTAGAGAATTAGTCAATATCAAAATACATTGGATAGAAAATTCTTAGAAGTTTTTCAATAGAAATAAGTTCAGTATCCCATACTTATCGCGGCGGGTCGGTCATCTTTTATGATCCGCTTTTTCACTTCTGCAATCCTTTATACAATTAAGTATTTTACTCAATTAAGAACTAAAAGTTCCCTAAATAATCAATTATTTTAATTCCCAACATCAATTCAATTTGCTCATCACTAAAATTAGATAACCTTAAACTTTTAATCGCGTTTACCATTTTAGTTCTCTCCTCTTCCGCTCTTTTCTTTTCTTCCTCAGCCCGTTTCTTTTCTTCCTCTAATTCCTTCCTACTTTCCTCTAACGCTTTTAAGTATTTCTTCTCTTTATCTTCAAACATCGCATTTACTGTTCGCCATGCCTCTTGCTCCGTCTCTATTAACTTCCTCTCATTCGGATTTGTTCCCGTATAATGCAATATCTCTGCCGTCAATTTTAGCTCTTCATTATCTAT
>CALLMJ010000155.1 GCA_938006875.1 uncultured Bacteroidia bacterium | reverse complement strand
AATCCCCTCCAAAATTTATTTCAAAATTTATACATTTATCACATCTATCTAGCTAATTCACCATTCTTTATCTTAATAACTCACTCCTTCTTTATTCAATTCTATTCAGATAAACCATAAAAAATAAAAAGTCTATAAATTGTAACCAGTGAAAAAATAATTAAAAAATTTTTACTTTGTAACTTCAATGAAAGTCTGTTAACTTTGCGTGTTTTAAATGAAATATGATTGAAGGGCAAGAAACCGAGCATAAAGAAGAAATATCATGGAAATTATATTTCAAATCAAAAGAGTTTTGGGTTTTGTTATCTACTCTTGTTGGTGGAACATTATTAATTATGTTATTATTTTTTTATGTTTTTTTACCTTTTTTTACTAAGCACGGAGAATCAACAACTGTTCCAGAGGTTGTGAATAAGAATTTACTAGATGCAAAGAAAGAACTCTACAATGCAAATTTGAATTATGAGATACAAGATTCTCAATATCAAGCCCATCTTGCACCATTAACTGTTTTAGCTCAAGAACCTTTGCCTTATGAGAAAGTTAAACCGGGAAGGAAGGTATATTTAATTGTAAATCAATCTACACCGCCTATGGTTAAGCTTCCTGAAATTATAGATGTAAATATTCAACAAGCAAAATACATGCTTGAGAATTGGAAATTAAAAATTGGTAAATTAACCTATCAACATGGTGAGGCTAAAGACGCAGTTATTGGAATTCAGTATAAAGGAAAAACTATAAAACCAGGAGATAAAGTTTTAGAAGGTTCTGCAATAGATCTGATAGTAAGTAAAGGGCTGGGTGATGAAAAAGTTCCAATTCCTGATTTAGTAGGCTTAAATATTAATGAGGCTACTAATATTTTGTACAGTAAAGGTTTGAGTGTTGGAGGAACGAAATATGAAAAAACTCATAAAAAGTACAAAGAAGGGGAAATATTTAAGCAAAACCCTAAATATATAGAAAACGATTCTGTTCCTAAAGGTTCATCTTTTGATTTATGGATTGTAGGAGAAGAAAAATCTTCTCAGGAATAAATTTTTATGAATAACGTTTTTGTTTGGATAGCCTCATGGGATGAAAATTTTTTTCAAAAAAAAAATCAGTTAATACATTTATTGCCAATTCCATTACAAAAAGAAATTTTAAAGTTTAAATACCCCGAAGAACAAAATCAATCCTTAGTTTCAAAAGTTTTGGTTCACAAAATGTTAAAGACATGGGGATATGATTTTGAAGATTTGCACTACGTACAAAATCAAAAACCTTATATTCATCACCCCAATACACCGCCATTTTTTAGTTATAGTAAATCTTTGGGAAAAGTTGTTTTGGTTTGGAGTTGGGAAATTGATGTTGGAATTGATATTGAATACCTTCACAGAAAAACAGATTGGAAAGTTTTTCAATCAAGGTTATCACCTTCCGTTTGGAATAAAATTGTTCATGATGAAGATTCTTTATATTGTTTTATATGGAGTTGGACACATATTGAAGCCATCATAAAACTAAAAGCTATTGGGCTAGCCAATCATATTAAATTGGTAAATTACAAAGAAAAAGAATGGTACTTTGAAAATGAAAAAATAAATACACAGTATTTTATTCATGAAAACCATTTGATTACACTAGCAGCTCATGAGCCATTTCATTTTGAAGTACATAAAATACATTTAGAATAATGATTAATTTTGGCATCATTAAGAAAATAGAAGGCTATTCAATGGCAGGGTAAGCGTGAGGGATGTGGAGGGGCACAATTCAATAATACTTATTGACCACAAAGCGGCACTGTCTTTCCCTGTGAAGTATTGTGATATATTAGGCTTGCCGAAATGCCGAAGAAAAAGCGAAGCGTACCTCAGCAGGCTCAGTGTAAACGAATCACCCCGACTTAAGCGAAGGTCTCGCCCAAAAATTATGAAATTATTAGTTAGATTTTACAAAAATTTTTCCTGTAATCTCATGGCAATTTGCACCGCATTGGTAGCTGCTCCTTTACGTAAATTATCTGCTACAATCCATAAATTCAAACCGTTATCAATGGACTCGTCTCTTCTAATTCTACCCACAAAAACTTCATTCTTTCCATGGGCAAGAATAGGCATTGGATATTCTTTTTCGGAAGGATTGTCTAAAACAATAACACCCGGAGTTTGGTATAAAATTTCTTTAATATCTGAAACAGAAAAAGATTTTTCTAATTCTAGATTTACAGATTCCGAATGACCACCAATAACAGGTACACGAACAGCAGTAGAAGTTATTCTCAGGCTTTGATTATCTAAAATTTTACGAGTTTCATTAACTATTTTCATTTCCTCTTTGGTATAATCATTTTCAAGGAATACATCGCATTGAGGAATACAGTTTAAATCAATTGGATAAGGATAAACTTTTTTTATATTTGGTAAATTTTGTCTTTCACCCATCAGTTGTTCTACTGCATTTTTGCCTGTTCCAGTTACAGCTTGATAAGTAGAAACGACCATTCTTTTTAATCCGTAACGATGATAAATTGGATTCAAAACCATAACTAGTTGAATAGTAGAACAATTAGGATTAGCAATAATAAAATCATTTTTTTTAATGCTATCAAAATTAATTTCGGGAACCACTAATGGGACATCTTCATGCATTCTCCATGCAGAAGAGTTATCCACAACGTAACAACCAATTTCTTTAAATTTAGGAGCGTATTCTAAGCTTACAGAAGAACCTGCAGAGAAAATAGCGATATTGGGTTTTAAATTAATAACTTCGTTTAAACTTTTTATAGTATAATTTTGATTTTTGAATGTTAAAGGTTTGCCAACAGATTGTTCAGAAGCCGTAAAATAAATTTCGTCAAAAGGAACTTGAAATTCTTCTAAAACATTTAATATTTCTCTACCCACTAACCCTGTTGCACCAACAACTGTAATTTTCATAATGTTAATAAATAAATTTGACCACAAAATTGAATAAAAAAAATCAATTTTAAACGAATTATAGGAAGAAATTATTCACAATTAGTAAATTTTTTGAGAAAAAAAGTTATAGAGCTTGCGAAAATAAAAATTTAATTTATAATTTTGCCACTTTGAAAAAGTTATTATTCAAAAACAACCATAAGAAAATAAACAAATGAATATGAAGTCATTCTTGAATTATAAGTTACTTTTAACTGGTGCATTCCTTTACGTAACAACGGCGTGTACTCCAGATGGATTAATCAATAAAACAAAATACGATGGAAAAAAAGTAGTAAATACTTGTGAAAATTTCCAAAATGAAGTGAAAGCTTTAATTGAAGCAAATTCTGGTCCAAATAAACTGAGAATAAGTGAATATGATAATTCACAATTTGATTATTTTTTCTTAGAGCCTGGTCAGTTTGAGCAAAAAGGTGAAGATTTATATTTCCGTCTTATTGGTGATTTAGAATATGGTAAGTATTTGAAAAAAGGCGTCGCTGTACATGTAACTGGTAAGTATCAAGGTCAAGAACACTTAAAAGATATTCAAGAAGACTTTTCTGGGGATTTAGGAATGTTAGTGGTAGATGAGGCTTATTTTAAAGCTAATCAAAATCCTTATTTTGGATATAAATTACCAGCAGGTACTAAATTAGATGGAAAACAATTAATCTTAAATTTTTCAATTGTTCAGTATAAAAAAGGAAAAGTAAAAAAGGTATTTTGTAATTCTGTTGATGTTCCAATTGGTCCATTAGATGCATCTTGCTGTACTGATAAACCATGGGAAGAAGTTAGACCAGCTACAATAGTTGCTTTACCTGAAATTGATATTAAAGACGAAACTTATCGTTATAAAGGATTTAAAGGTACTTTGGACCTTATTTTCCCAATGAGTTCTACAAAATTCAAAAAAGAAGAACTTATGAATGTAATTGTAAATTATATTCAGAAATATGAAAGAGATGGATTTAAAGTTGTTTCTGTTAATATTGATGGTTATGCTTCTCAAGGTGGAACGGTAACATATAACCAAAAATTATCTGAAGCTCGTTCAAAAGCTGTTGCTGATTATATTACAGAATATTTTACTAAGCAAGGTCAAGAAATCCCTGTTTCTCCCAATGGTTTAGGTGAAGACTGGGAAAGATTAGATATTTTAACTAAAACCGCTAATTTTACAGATGAAGAACGCCAACAAATTTTGGATATTGCAGGTTCTTCTCAAGACCCTGATGCAAAAGAAGCCCAGTTTAGAAAAATGCCTCATTGGAAAAAATTTGTAAAAGAAGTTCTTGAAAATTGCCGTCATACTTTAATTACTTTTACTTTTGATTGGCAACCCGATAAAATGTACACGGATTATTATCCTTCTACTTTACCTGTAATTTCTCCTGAACTTTATAATGTTTCTACGAAAACCATGACCATTGGAAAATATGTAAAAGGTACAGACGCAAATAAAGGACTTGGTATCTTAAATAAGTTAATTCCTAACAATGAAAAACCAAATCTTTATGCAATGCGTTCGACTTACTATTGGGGATTAAGTGATATTGAAAGTGCTATTCGTGATATAGAAAGAGCTCAATCTTTAGACCCTACTAATGACCAATACGGTATAGCTTCCTTAGCATTTAAAACCAAATTTGCTTATAAATATTCTTTATCTGACAGAATGAAAATGTTGGATACCTATAACGATTATGTAAAAAAGAATCCTAACAACTCTGGTTTATTATTGAATAGAGCGGTAATGATGGAAAAAGTGGGTTATTTATCTGGAGCAATCAAACAATACAATGCTTTATTATCTGAAAATCAAAATGGTGCAGCTGCATTAAATAATCGTGGTGTTGCAAGATTAAAAGCTAATAGAATCACAGAAGCCGAATCTGATTTTAAAGAGGCTATTGCTCTTGATGAAAATATTGCTGAAGCACATTTCAATTTAGCAGTTGTTTACGCTTACAAAGGTTTAACCGATAAAACTATTGATGAATTAGACAGAGCAATCGCTTTAGATAAGTCTTATAAATCGGAAGTATTCTCAAACCCTGTTTTCAACGTAATGAAAGATAATCCTAAATTTGCAAAGTACAGAAATTAAATTTCTTGCATAAAATTATTAGGAATAAAAGTCGCTTTATTCAAGCGGCTTTTAATTTTTTAGAATTCTAATAAAAAATTTTGAATGGCGGTTTTGATTCATTTAATAATAATAACTTCAAAATCTATGTAAAATAAAAAGCGTAACCATATTGGATACGCTTTTTTAAATTTTTTAAAAGAACCTTAAGCGTTTAAAATGCTTCTTGAAATTACTATTTTTTGGATTTCGGAAGTACCTTCATAAATTTCAGTAATTTTAGCATCTCTGAAGAGCCTTTCTACGTGGTATTCTTTGACATAACCATTACCACCATGAATTTGAATAGCTTCTGAAGCTACATAATTAGCTACACGAGAAGCGTATAATTTAGCCATGGCAGCCGATTGACCATAATCAAGCCCCATATCCTTTTCATAGGCCGCTTTGAAACACAATAAACGAGCAGCATCAATCTGAGTAGCCATATCTGCTAATTTAAACTGAATGGCTTGATGGTTCATAATTTCAGTACCAAATGCTTTTCTAATTTTGGAATATTTTAAAGCAAGTTCATAAGCACCAGAAGCAATACCTAATGCTTGTGCGGCAATGCCAATTCTTCCACCCGATAAAGTTTTCATTGCAAACTTAAATCCGATACCATCTTCACCAATTCTATTGGCTTTAGGAACTTTTACATCATTAAACTGTAAAGAATGGGTATCAGAACCCCTAATTCCTAATTTTTGTTCCTTAGGACCCACAGTAAAACCTTCCATTCCTTTTTCAACGATTAAGCAGTTAATTCCTCTATGTCCTTTTTCTTTATCTGTTTGAGCAATAACTAAATATGTAGAAGCATTGTTACCATTTGTAATCCAGTTTTTGGTACCATTTAATAAATAGTAATCTCCGCAATCAATAGCAGTAGTTTTTTGGGAAGTAGCATCAGAGCCCGCTTCAGGTTCTGATAAACAAAATGCACCAATTTTTTCGCCTTTTGCTAATGGAACTAAATATTTTTGTTTTTGTTCTTCATTGCCGAAGGTTTCTAATCCCCAACAAACTAGTGAGTTATTTACAGAGACCATTACAGAAGCAGAAGCATCAATCTTAGAAAGTTCTTCCATCACTAAAACATAAGAAATGGTATCTAAACCGCCGCCACCGTATTTAGGGTCAACCATCATACCTAAAAAACCTTGTTCTCCCATTTTCTTTATGAGTTCTTGAGGAAAATATTGTTTCTCATCTCTTTCAATCACGCCTGGCAATAATTCTGATTGAGCAAAATCACGTGCCATTTTTTGTATCATTAAATGTTCTTCAGTTAATTGAAAATTCATATCTTAAAATTTATATTAGATTTTTGCAAAGTTACAATGCAAGCAGTATAAAAACAAAAAAAGAGGCTATAAAGTTTTAGCCTCTCAAACTTAGGAACTCAAAATATTTATTTAATATGAAAAAATCTAGTTATTTTATAGCGATGCGAATAATTTTTCTTTCATAGTTGCATATTCTTCTTCAGAAATTGCACCTTTTTCTTTTAAATCAGCCAATTCTTTTAATTTTTCAACGGGGTCAGTTTCTGTATTATTTTTTTTGCCTAAATTTTTTACAAAATCTTTACCTTTTTCAAATTGTTCATTAAAAAAATCTTTATATTTTTCAGAGTCAAAATCAAATAATTTACCGTCTTCTAAATATTTGATATAAACTTGAGAAATAGCATAAGTTAATGCACCTGATAAAGCAGACATAGTCAATTGGCTTACAGTTTGACCGAACGCAGGTACAAACCAACCAGAGTTAGCTCCAATTTTTGCAAAAATATTGCTTCCAAGAGCTGCTAAAATTGCTTTTAGTTGATGTTCAGAAAAATCTGCTTCATATTCCTGAGCAATTTTCTTTAACATATCTAATTGTACAATCGTAACTCCTGTTACATCTAAACCCGGAACAGGAATTAAACCTGCACCCATCGCATACAAAACATGCCCTTTTACAATTTTTTCAAGATTTTCTTTGCTTGCCATTTTGATAACTTTTAAATGATGATGCAAAGATAAATCTATATTTTTGTTTTTCAAAAAAAAATGAAAATAATTTTTTTTAAAAAATTATAAAAATCTGATTATCAGTAATAAAAATTTATTTTCAAAAAATACGCATTCTTATTACGGCTAATTTTTCAAGTTTTATTGAAAGTTGTTCTATAATTTTTCAAGAATATTAATTATTTTTTTTCATTCTTTCTAATTTTATTTAATTTTAATCTTTTCATTTATGAAAACATTAAAATTAATGCTAAATAAAAATAAATTTTTAAAAACTTTTTATTATTCAACCGTAAAGTGGGATTCCCAATATTGAATAGCTTTATGATAGTCTTCCAATGTATCTACTGCAAGCGATTGAAACGAAGTTTCACTTGTATAAATCTGTAAACCATTTTCTAACCAACGTAGTTGTTCTAAGCTTTCGCATTGTTCTAAAGAACTTAAATTCAGGTTTTTAATTTTTTGAAGAGCTTTTTGAGTATAACCATAAATACCTAAATGTTTCCAATAAGTATGTTTTTGATGCCATAAATCCTTGTTATTTTCACTTCTTAAATAAGGAATCACACTTCTTGAAAAATATAAAGCTTTGCCAAAAGAATCTTTCACACATTTAACCACCGACTCTGCCCATAAATCTTCTGAATTATCAATTTTTTTTACTAAAGTTCCAATTTCTGCATTAGGATTTTGAATAAAAATTTGAACTAACTCATCAATAGAATTGGGTTTCAAAAAAGGTTCATCTCCCTGAATATTAATAATAAAATCAAAATCCTGAAATTGTTCTGATACTTCAATTACTCTATCGGTTCCTGAGAGATGGGAGTTTGCTGTCATCACTACATTACAACCAAATTTTTGACAAGTTTCATAAATATTTTTATGATCAGTTGCAATTACAACATCATTTAAAAATGAAGATTTTAAAGCATTTTGATAAACATGGACCACCATCGGTTTATCGCCAATCATTAAAATAGGTTTACCTTCTAATCTAGTAGAGGCAAACCTTGCTGGAATTACTCCCAAGACTTTCATATGAAATTTATTTTTTCTTTTTATTTTTTCTTTCTAATTCTCTTCTTTCTTTTCTTGAAAGGTTAGCGTAAGGATTGGGTTTGTTAGAATTAGCATAGACTTCTTCGTATTCATCATAAATATCCGTTTCGTCAACACCCACCGTTCTTTCTTCATGCTGAGTTTTCAATTTTGAGAAATCATCACGTTTAGAAACTTGAACGGATTGGTTTTCTTGAGGTTCAGGATTGACAGGTTCTGCTTTTAACATGAAAGATAAAACCTGCATATTAATATGCGTTAAAAGATTTTGGAATAAAGCGGAAGATTCTAATTTATAGACCAAGAGAGGGTCTTTTTGTTCAAATACGGCATTTTGTACGGATTGTCTTAAATCGTCCATATTTCGGAGATGGTCTTTATAGGTTTCATCAATAACCCCTAGAACTACTGTTTTTTCAAAACTATCCGTTACTATTTTGCCTTCAGATTCTATAATTTGCCCAATAGGAATGGCTAATCTAGCAGTTTTAGAACCATCAGTTAAATGAATTTCCATAGAAATATTAGGAAGAACTTCTAAAAACTGAGGGTCATTTTTTCTTTGCTCGGACATTTGAGAAAAGAAATGATGAGCAGCCTGAAAAACATCTTGAGCTAAACGATTAGATTTGTCAATATATTTTTGAGTAACTTGTTGATATAAATTTTCAGTAATTTTTTGAGCAGAAAGCCTATCTAAGTCTTCAGGTTTTAATTTCAAGTCAATACCAAAGATTTGCAAGACTTCTAAATTCAAAGAATCAGAATCACCTACTTCATGATAACGTTTCACTATGTTTTCACAGAGTTGAGAACGCATATATTCAAGATCAATTTTTATTCTATCCCCAAAAAGTGCATTACGTCGTTTTCGATAAATATTATCCCTTTGGTAATTCATTACGTCATCGTACTCTAATAATCTTTTACGCATTGCAAAGTTATTTTCTTCAACTTTTTGTTGTGCTTTGGTAATAGAAGAAGTAATCCAAGAGGATTGAATCACTTCACCTTCCTTCATATTAAGCATAGTCATAGCTTTAGCAATTTTTTCAGAACCAAAGAGCCTCATTAAATCATCTTCTAAGGAAACAAAAAATTGAGAGGAACCGGGATCCCCTTGACGCCCCGCACGACCCCGTAATTGTCTATCAATACGTCTTGATTCATGCCTTTCTGAACCAATAATAGCTAAACCACCAGCTTCTTTAACTCCTGGTCCTAATTTAATATCTGTACCACGACCCGCCATATTGGTTGCGATGGTAACTGCTCCAGATTGACCCGCTTTTGCTACAATTTCTGCCTCTCTTTGGTGATGCTTTGCGTTCAATAATTCATGGGAAATATTTCTTTGCTTAAATAAACGACTTAAAGTTTCTGAGGTTTCAACGGAAGTAGTACCAATCAAAACAGGTCTTCCTTTTGAAATTAAGTTTTCTACTTCCTCGATAATAGCATTATATTTTTCTCTTCGAGTTTTATATACTTTATCATCTAAATCTTTTCTTATAACAGGTTTATTAGTGGGAATTGAAACAACATCAAGTTTATAAATTTCATAGAATTCTTTGGCTTCTGTTTCTGCTGTACCAGTCATACCTGCTATTTTGTGGTACATTCTAAAGAAATTTTGTAAGGTAATGGTTGCATAAGTTTGAGTTGCAGCTTCAATTTTTACATTTTCTTTGGATTCAACTGCTTGATGCAAACCATCAGACCATCTTCTTCCTGGCATAACACGCCCCGTGTTCTCATCAACAATCATTACTTTTCCTTCTTGAACAATGTAATGTACATCACGTTCAAACAAAGTATATGCCTTTAATAATTGATGAATAGAATGTAAACGTTCTGATTTGTCAGAAAATTCTTTGATGATTCGTTCTTTTTCATGGAGTTTTTGTTCATCAGAAAGATTGGGGTTATTATCTACTTTGGATAATTCATGACCTAAATCTGGCAATATGAATAGATTAGGATCTTCTTCTCTTAAAGTTAAAGCATCACGACCTTTATCGGTTAATTCAATTTGATTATTTTTTTCATTGATAGTAAAATATAACTCATCATCCACCAAATACATTTTTTTTGCATTATCTTCTAAATGATGGTTTTCTGCTTTTTGCATTAAAATTTTATGTTGGTCATTTTGGAGGAACTTCAACAATGCTTTATGTTTCGGTAAACCTTTGTGAGCGCGGTAAATGAGAGTCCCTGCTTTCAGTTTATCAGCTTCTTTTAAGCCTTCTAAACCATTTGCTAATATTTTGCGTGCTTGTGCTAAGTTCTCATTAACTACTTCCTTTTGTAAATTGACAAGTTTTTCAATTCTTGGTTTTAAAATATCAAATTCATGCTTATCCCCTTGAGGAACAGGTCCCGCAATAATCAAAGGAGTACGAGCTTCATCAATTAAAATAGAGTCTACTTCATCTATGATAGCATAATGTAAATCTCTTTGAACCAAATGTTCAGGGTGAGTAACCATGTTATCACGTAGATAATCAAAACCAAATTCGTTGTTAGTTCCGTAAGTAATATCCGCTAAATAAGCATTTTTACGTTCTTCGGAATTGGGTTCATGAATATCAATACAATCAACTGAAAGTTGATGAAATTCAAATAAAGGGGCATTCCATTCAGAGTCTCTTCTAGCTAAGTAATCGTTTACAGTTACAATATGAACACCCATTCCTGCAAGGGCATTCAGATAAGTAGGGAGAGTTGCTACTAAAGTTTTACCTTCCCCCGTAGCCATTTCAGCAATTTTTCCTTGATGTAAAACCGTACCACCAATCAACTGCACGTCATAATGAATCATATTCCATTCCACTTCATTACCAGCAGCGACCCAACGATTTTTCCAAATAGCTTTATCCCCTTCAATCACTACATTTTTTTTCCTTTGAGCTATTTTTTTATCCCAATCCGTTGCATTTACTACTAATTGTTGATTTTCTGTTAATCTACGAGAAGTTTCTTTTATAACCGCAAAAGCTTTTGGAAGCAAATCTTTCAAAGCTTCTTCAATTACTTTATTCAGTTCTTTTTTTGCTAAATCTAATTCATTATATAACTTCTCTTTTTTGTTTAAGTCTTGTTCATTTTGAGATTGATTGATAAGCTCTTGAACTTTATTTTTATGGTTTGACGTTTTTTGCTGAATATAGTTTTTAAATTCAGTAGTTTTTTGTCTTAGTTCATCATCTGAAAGGGTTTTAAGTTTAACGTATTCATTGTTCACTAAATCCACGATAGGGCGTAATTCCGCCATATCTTTATCAATTTTAGATTGAAATAATTTTTTAAGAAAACCTAACATCTTTTCTATTTATCAAACTGCGAAATTACAAATTTTTGGTGATAATAACAACTTTACCTAGTAAATAGGAAAATTACTTTTTATAGGTGATTTTTTGATTCAGAGAATTTTTACATAACCGTAATATAAGAAGGGTATTTATAAGATTTGTAGCAATTATCATTCACAAAAACTGTTAGGGTTACATAATAAAAACCCGGTAAACGATATGATTTTATTGGATTTTTTTCAGTAGAAAAAGTTCCGTCCCCAAAATCCCATAAATATCTTTCCCCATGATTGGATAGATTTTGAAAACGAATAGGAACATCCATTTTTTCAAAATTATTTTTTATGTCCATTGTAAACATAGGTTTTACTAATTCGCAATCTATTTCATGAATAGAAAGTAACCAAAAATCTACATCTTTAGGCTTGCCATTTTTTTCGAAATGATTATGTTTTTCTGCTAAAACATAAAACTCATGAGGTCTATATTCTATGACATCAATACCTTTTTCGTAGGTGGGTCCTCCGTAAGTTTTTTGCCAGAGAATATCACCAAAACCATCAGTTCTAATGACCCAGCAATCATATCCCCCTTTAATATTTGGGTTTTCTAAGGTTTCATAATAGGAATATCCCGTTAAGATTAATCCACCATCAGAGGTTGGATATAAAGAAGTTAAAACTTCATGACCAGAATCTCCCCATTTACGATTAAATAATGGATTGCCTAAAGCATCTAACTTTACCAACCAGAATTGATAACCTTTGCCTTCTACAAAAGAAGTACCACAAGCGTACACAAATCCGTATTTATTTTCTATGACTTTATAAAGATGGTCTTCATAGCTTTCTTTTAAAATTCTATCCCAAACTTTGGAGCCAGCAAAATCCAATTTTGTAATCCATGCGTCACCATTTATACGACCTTGGGATTGGTCTAATTCTTCAGAGTTAGTAAAACCAGAAAGGATATATCCTCCATCTTTAGTTTTTGTGATATGGTTTGCCCAATCATTTTTTTTTCCTCCCAATTTAATTTCTCTAATCATTTCACCGCTTTTACTTATGATGGTTAGCCAAGTATCGTTAGCACCATGATGTAATGAAGAAGCATCAAAATCTTGAGACCAAGTGGAACCTACCGTAACAGCACCACCATAAGGCGATGCGACTAACCCGTTAGCTATATCTTGGTAACTACCTCCTAAAATTTTTTTCCAAACTAAATTGCCATCAAAATGAATTTTTCCTACTAAAAAATCTGCGGTTTCTAGGGTATCAGCAAATTCTGGATGTTTAAAAGTAGACCCCGAAATACCACAAAATAAAATCGTAGAATCAGGGCTAGAAGCTAATGCTCTAATTTCATCACAACCTGAACCTCCGATGGTTCTAGTCCATAATAAATTACCTTCTGGATTAACTTTTAATAAATATCCTTCCGTACATTCTATAGATTTTTGTGATTGAATAACTCCTGATAAATATAAGTTAGAATCTGAACCTACTACCATAGCTGTTACACGGTCTTTTAGTTCTGTACCATAAAATTTTTGGAATTTTAATTCTGGGAAATACATTTGAGCATAAAAATTCAATGGTAACAAACTTAAAATAATGAAAACTAACAACCAAAATTGAAAATTTTTCAAGGCTAAAATCAGTCTAAACAGTAATTATTTTATTCAAAACGTAAATGCTTAACGGAATCTCCTTTATTTTTTATTTCATTCAAAGCATCAATACCAATTTGAAGGTGTTTTTCAGCAAATTGCGAAGTTACTTTTTTATCAGAAGTATCCGTTTTTATGCCTTCAGGAATCATGGGCTGGTCAGAAACCAAAAGCAAAGCACCTCTAGGAATTTCATTTTTAAAACCAGTAATAAATAAAGTAGCGGTTTCCATATCAATAGCCATAACACGAATTTTTTCTAAATATTTTTTAAAATCTTCATCATGTTCCCAAACTCTACGATTGGTAGTGTAAACAGTGCCAGTCCAATAATCTAATTCATGTTTTTTAATCATAGAAGAAACAGAGCGTTGTAAACGGAATGAAGGCAAGGCTGGAACTTCAGGAGGGAAATAATCATTAGAGGTACCTTCACCCCGAATAGCGGCTAAAGGCAAAATTAAATCTCCAACGGAAGTTTTCTTTTTTAATCCTCCACATTTCCCCAAAAATAAAGCCGCTTTTACTTCAACCGCAGATAATAAATCCATAATTGTAGCAGCCATAGCTGAACCCATTCCAAAATTGATAATGGTTATACCATCAGCTGTTGCAGATTGCATGGGTTTGTCATATCCTAAAATTGGCACATTAAATTTATTAGCAAACATTTCCACATAATTAATGAAATTTGTTAATAAAATGTACTGACCAAATTCTTCTAAGGGTCTTCCTGTATATCTTGGTAACCAATTTTTTACAATCTCTTCTTTTGTCATAATCTTATTTTTTAATGGTTTTTGCTAATTTTTCTAAATCTTGTAAATTAAACTGATTAGAAAGCAATAATAATTTATGACAAATTTTATCCCTAACAAAAAAAATAATATAAACTTCTGTATCTAGCTGAGGATATTTTAATTCTGAAGCCAATACATACTCTCCCAAAATTTTTTTATCTTTTTTATAAAAAGGATCAAATACCTGTCCTTTCTCTGAAAATTCTTCAAAATTTTCAACAAAGTAGTTAAAAGCGTTGGTATGGTCTGTAAAATGATATTGAATATGAGTGATTTGTTGATATTTTTTAGGATTATCATCAATCCATGTTTTTTCATTTTTGGGAGTATTACTTTTCAGTTGAAAGTTTAAATCCCATGTTTCATTCCATTCATTAATAGATTTTGCATCAATAAATGAAAAATTTGCGTTCTCAATAGGTTTTGGGTTAGTATTTTTTTGGAAAGTTGCAATCAACTTAAAATTTTTATTTTGTAAAATGAATGAAAAATTTTGTTCTTTAAAAGGTATAATAAAAAGCCCATCATAAGATAAAAAAACTGCAAGAATTTGATCCAAATAATATCCATAATGTTCGTGGTAATCTCCTTTGGACAAAACTTCAAAAATATTTTGAAAATCTTTATGATTTTCTCCAACGTGAAGTAAAATAAAACTCTTAAAAATATCCGCAGCAAGAAGCCTTTGTTTTTCTATAAACTCTTGATTAATAGTTAAAACCATTTTGTCAATTTTACCTTGACTTTGTAAAACTTGAAGTTCTAAAAACTCTTGATAAGCTCCGGGTTTATAAATTTCTTGATTTTCATTTTGTTTTTGTAGCTTAAATTTAAAGAAAGTGTAAAAATCAGTTTCTTTAAATTTATTCACAGATTGATGAACCTGTGCTTTTAAAGAAAAGGTAATAGTAAATAAAATGATTAAATAGTTAACCATGAATAAGTTCAGATATGCCATAATTTTGAATAATTTGACCTTCAAATTCTAAGATTTCGTTCCATCTTTTTTCAACATCAATATTTTGCGTATATTTTCTTGCAAAACCAATAAATAAAGTATAATGATTAGCTTCACTTATCATCAATTCATGATAAAATTGTGATAAAACTGCGTCAGAATTTTTAAAATGTTCGGAAAGAACTTTAAATCTTTCGCAGCTACGAGCTTCAATTAAAGCAGCTAATAAAAGTTTATTAATTAGATATTCCTCGCGGCTGTATCCAGATTTTATACAAAATTGTGTTAATTCATTAACGTATTCATCTTTACGCTCTTTACCTAATTCATAACCTCTACTCAATAATAATTCATGAACTCTATGAAAATGTTCAATTTCTTCTTTAACTAATTCTACCATAGCCTGAACTAACTCCGTTTTATCAGGGAATTTAGAAATTAAAGAAGTAGCAGTAGAAGCCGCTTTAAGTTCACAAAAGGCATGGTCAGTTAATACTTCAGAAATATTTTTTTCTGCTAAATTTGCCCAACGTGGGTCTGTTGGAAGTTTCAATTTAAACATGCTACAAAATTAGTATTTTTTATGATTTTAATCAACTCATTTTTAAAATCGCTACAAGAAAATCTTTGATTTCATTATTTTTGCATTTATGAAAAAAAACTTACCCGTTGGAATTAGCAGTTTTGAAAATCTCATAATTGGAAATTATATTTATGTAGATAAAACTCAATATATTTACAATTTAGCACAGGGTTTTAATAAAATTTTTTTATCCCGTCCACGTAGATTTGGTAAGTCTTTATTGGTAGATACCATACATTGTTTATTTGAAGGGAAAAAAGAGCTCTTTGAAGGATTATACATTTACGATAAATGGAATTGGAATCAAAAATTTCCTGTCATCAAAATTGATTTTGTTGGTGGAGAATATACTAATGCAGAATTATTAATCAATAAACTTTCAAGCATACTCTCTGAGAACTATAATTATCACGATATTAGTTATTCTCAAAAATTAGATATACCTAATGATTTTCATCGTTTAATTCATGAATTAGTCAGAAAGTACCAGAAAAAGGTTGTTATTTTAATTGATGAATACGATAAACCGATTATAGATGCTATTGTAAATTCTGAAGTTGCGAAAACGAATCGTGAAATTTTGAAAGGTTTTTATTCTGTAATTAAAGGAAATGATGTTCATCTTCAATTTGCGTTTTTAACAGGTGTAACTAAATTTTCTAAAGCCAGTATTTTTAGCGGACTAAACCATTTAAACGACATTACTTTAACCAAAGGTTACGCCAATCTTTGTGGTTATACACATGAAGAATTACTTTTTTATTTCAAAGAATATTTAGAAGATGTTAAAATTGAAGAAGTAAAAAAATGGTATAATGGTTATTGCTGGGACGTAGAAAAACCCAAAGTGTATAATCCTTTTGATATTCTTTTATTTTTTAAAAATGATTGTAAATTTAAAAATTATTGGTTTGAAAGTGGTACTCCTACTTTTTTAATTCATTTATTACAAGATCGTGAATATTATTTACCAGACCTAGAAAATCTAAGCACTGATGAAACTTTATTATCCACTTTTGATATCAATGAAATACCTATTGAAGCCTTACTTTGGCAAACTGGTTATTTAACTATCAAAAATCAAATTTCTGATTATGGAACGATTTTGTACCAATTAACATACCCTAATTTTGAAGTGGAGCATAGTCTTAATCAATCTTTATTTAGGTATTTTGTTAATAATGCAAGATTTCCAGTAGGAAATTTGGTTTATGATACTTTATTAAGTTTAGACCATTCAGAAATGAATAAATTAGAAAAAGTATTTAAAACTTTGTTTTCAAGCATTAGTTATTCCTATTCACAACATGTAAAAAACTATGAAGGATTTTATGGTTCAGTGGTTTACGCATTTCTTAAAGGAATTGGATTAGAATGTATTTCAGAAGATCATACCAATATTGGAAGAATTGATTTGACCCTAAAAATCAAAAGAAAAATTTACATTTTTGAGTTCAAGTTGGTTCAATATAATGAAAAACCATTAGAACAAATAAAAAGAAACCGATATTACGAAAAATATCAAAATCAAGGCAATGAAATTTATTTAGTGGGAATGATATTAGACCCTGAAAATAAAAATTTAATAGCTTTTGAATGGGAAAAAATATAAAAAAATATGTATAAAATTGCGTTTTACATCACAACTTGTATTTTTCTGCTGATTGAAACGATTAGCTGGATTCCTTTTAACTTTGATTTTTTAGACCCTTTAAATCAAGCACTAGAAGACTTTCAAATCACTGATTTGGTTTATAAAGAATTTAAAGAAGATAATCAAGATACAAATATTGTGTTTGTTAATATTGGTTTTTTGAATAGAATAGAAATTGCTCAACAAATTGACAATATCGCTAAGTACCATCCCAAAGTGATGGGTATTGATGCTTTATTTTCTACACCAAAAGATTCTTTTACAGATAGTTTACTATCAAAAGTATTTCAAAAATATGGAAATAAAATTGTGATAGTGAATGCATTTGAAAACTATGACCCTCAAAAAGGAAAAGCAGATTCTATTTCCAGTTCTATGCCTTATTTTTCCAATTTTGTATCTCAAGGATATTCTAATTTAGATGATAGAACCTTTTTAACCATTCGTAATTTTAGACCTTTCACTCCAGTTAAAGACACTATTTTAACCGCATTTTCCGCTGAAATTGTAAAAAAATTTCATCCAGCAAAATTTGAAAACCTAAAAAAAAGAGGAAACGATTTTGAAACCATCAATTATAAAGGAAATTTTGATAAATTCTACGCGGTTATTGAGGCTGAAAACGCTTTAGATACAACTATTGATTTCAGTTTCGTAAAAGATAAAATCGTTTTATTTGGATATTTAAATTCTGATAAAAATGCTCGTGATGTAACTGACCAATTTTTTACTCCGTTAAATCCTAAAATAGCAGGGCGTTCCTTACCCGATATGTACGGAATTGTAGTTCATGCTAATATTATTTCTATGATTTTATCCGAAAATTACATCAACGTAATGTCTGATTTTATTTCTATTTTAATTGCTATTGTAGTTTCTTTCTTAAATTTGTTATTTCTTTTGTATATCTATGAAAAACAAGAGCTTTATTTTAATCTTATATCAAGGCTATGGCAAATTTTTCAATCATTAATCATTTACTACTTAATTATTTGGCTATTTGATACTTATCATTATGAAACAGATTTTGGGTTAATGATTATTACTTTGGCTTTAGCTCCTGATGTTTTAGAGTTTTTTATGGCTTTTTACAAAAAATGATATTCACGAAAGGTTACGTTCAGGCTTCACCATTGCTTCGGCAATCCTTCTTTTCAATTTTTCAAAAGTTTCTCACGCTTAATAATCATTTACACTTTCATTTTAAATCATGAAAAATCCTCAAATTATATTTGAAAACAAAGATTTTACAATTGTTTACAAACCTCATGGCCTCAATGCTGACCAAGACAAACAAGGAAACCCATCACTAGAAAATTGGTTAAAAAATTATTACAAAAAAAATATTTTTTTAGTCCATCGTTTAGATAGACCAGTAAGTGGTCTGTTATTAATAACAAAGAAAAAAAGTGTTTTACAGTTTATGCAAGCAAATTGGAAAAATTTTCAAAAAAAATACTGGGCTTTAGTAGAAGGTGAAATTCAACCCATTCAAGCGGAATTAAAACACTATCATTTCAAAAATTTCATGAATTTTAGAGCAATAATTTCCTCTGAACCTAAACAAGGTTATGAATTGTGTAGTTTAAGATACCAAAAAATTAAAGGAAATCAAAAATTTTCATTATTAGAAATTGAGCTAATTACAGGGAAATATCATCAAATTCGTGCACAATTAGCCTACATTGGACACCCAATTATGGGGGATACATTTTATGGTTCATCTTTTCATTTTAAGGAAGAAAAACCTAAAATCGCTTTAACAGCTTATAAATTAAATTTTTACTACCCTGATACTAAAACTCCTTTTCAATTTGAATTTTACCCAGAAGATTGGATTTTGATGTTGGATTATTTTTGATTTTTGATGTTGGATTGGGATGTTTTTACGATAGATGTAAGAATTCTTATTAACCGCTCACATTCTTCTTTAAGTATGGTAAAATCATAATCTTCAACAAATTTGCCTGCTTCAATAAGCTTTATCCAATACAAAGTTTCTCTTGCCTCCTTCGATGAGATACTCATTTTTGCAGCAAAATCTTTTTTGCTGTAACCTGCCGTAGCTTCTTCAACATTTGCACCAATACTGGTTGCACTTCTGAAAAATTGTTTCGACAACACATACTCATTATTTTTCAATAATTCTTTGTAAAGCGGAATCGCCAAAAGAGCAAATTCAAATGCTTTCTCTTTCACTAAATTTTCTTTCATATCTAAATTCATTAATCAAACTTCAATAATGATTAATACTTTCCTAAAAGTGTGTATCACTCAATTGGGTAAGTATATTGGCAAAGGTAGTAAATAGTTGCAATTTTGCAGCATCAAAATTTAAAAAAATGAAAAAGACAATACTTGTTATCGCTTCTGCCCTGACTTTAATCGGTGGCATCGTTTAAGCACAAAATTCAAAAACAATTAAAAACAACAATAAAATGGAAAATCCAAAAGGAAGACTGGGTCACGTACACCCACACTGTGCACCCATATCTGTGTTCTATTGTGTAGAAATTGGAACACAGATGGGACAGATTAAGCAGATTTTTCACAGATATTTGCCTCCTCGGCTAAGCTCTATAAGCATCCGCATAATCACACCCAGAGCAAAGCCGAAGAGCAAACTACTTTTTAATCCTCCCAATATTCTGTTCCGTTTTTATCAATGTAAAAAGATTTGCCATTTTTTAAATATACTTTTGCAATGCCATTGATAAAACTATATGCAAAAATATATTTACACTCAATCACTTCTTTGCCAGTTTTATCTATAAAGCCCCAACTACCAAAATTTTTTATAGGAGCTACTCCTTCATAGAAGATTTGAGAATCATTGTATTCAAAAGGAATTATTTCATTGCCCGATTTATCAACAAAGCCCCAGTATTTACCACGTTTTACAGCGGCAAGTCCATCAAAAAACCATTTCACATCGTCAAATTGATAGTTAATAACCTGTTTTCCTGATTTATCAATAAAGCACCATTTTTTATTTTTTCTTACAGCAGCTAATCCCTCACTGAACGAAAGCACATCTTCGTATTCTAATGGGATAGTAATTTTTCCTGTATTGTCAATAAACCCTGACTTTTTATTGAGTTGTACTCCGGCAAGGTTATCGCACATACAGCCTGCTTCATCGTACTGAATAGGAATTACTTCTTTGCCCGTTTTATCAATAAAACCCCATTTTTTGTTGCGTTTTACACGAGCTAAACCTGTACAATTATCTTTTTTGATATTTTCGCAAAAATCACCTGCTTCATCGTACTGAATAGGAATTACTTCTTTGCCTGTTTTATCAATGAAGCCCCATTTTTTATTTAATTGTACTTTTGCTAAGTCTTCTGTAAAATCACCGACCATATCATAATAATGATAACGGTTCTTGAATGTAACCCAAGGGTGCTTTTATTTTACTTACAATTCTTTGGTAGAGTTACTGTAATTTAATAACTTCAAGTATTATAAAATTTTTCTTTTTCTAAATTTTTTTTCAGTTTTGTACGTTAGAATTTTCGTTATGATTAGTGAAAAAGAGGTTCTTCATGCTTTGAGCCATGTAGATGACCCAGATTTAAAAAAAGATTTGGTTACCTTGGGAATGATTAAAAATATTGTCATTCATTCTGAAAATAAAATTTCATTTACTGTTGTACTGACTACACCTGCCTGCCCTTTAAAAGACGCTATTAAAAATGCTTGTATTCAAGCAATTCATCATTTTTTGGGTAAACATATTGAAGTACACATAGATATGACGGCTAATGTTACCGAAAATAAAAATCAAAAAGAAGCTTTACGAGGCATAAAGAATGTTATTTTGGTAGGCTCAGGGAAAGGCGGTGTGGGAAAATCTACCGTTGCAGTGAATTTAGCAACTGCACTCTCTCTTTTAGGAGCAAAAGTAGGAATTTTAGATGCTGATATTTACGGACCCAGCGTTCCGATTTTGTTAGATTTGCAAGGGAGA
>CALLMJ010000154.1 GCA_938006875.1 uncultured Bacteroidia bacterium | reverse complement strand
GTGTGGGATATTTCCCAATGTAATACCTGCCAAAAAGTTTTTCAAACTTATTTTTTTGATTGATGTCGTAGTAGTATTCTAGTATGGATAACCACAAACTTTTACCAAACCTGCGGGGGCGTAAAAAAGATACATAACTTTCATTTTGTTGTTCTAATTTTTCAATATAATCCGTTTTATCTACAAATGCGTAGTCTTGTGTAGATAACTTTTCAAAATTGCTTACTCCGTAAGGGAATTTTATGTTTTTCATGTAACAAAATTACAAATTATTAGTTGACCAAGTATTGAAAAAGAAAATAGAAGTTTTTTTCTCTGTGGTTGTTTTTTCACCACGAAAGTCATGGATAAGCACGTAGTATGTTTTATATCTAAGGTTAATTTTTCTCAGAATGGAAGTCGCAGAGACACGGTGTGTTTATGTTTATAAATTATTTTGTTCAATTAGCTAAAAGGTTTTAAACTTGCAAAATGTTATTAGAGCCAGCGCATTTACCTTCAGATAGTGGTTGGATCGAGGTAATATGTGGTAGTATGTTTTCAGGAAAAACGGAGGAATTGATTCGTCGTTTACGTCGTGCCCAATTTGCTGGTCAATCCTTACAAATCTTTAAGCCTGTAATAGATACTCGTTATTCTGAACAATCTATTGTAAGCCATAATAAAACGGAGTTTGCCTCTACTCCTGTTCATAACTCTCAACAAATTTTATTATATGCGACAGACGTTCAGGTTATTGGCATTGATGAAGCACAATTTTTTGATGAGGGTATTGTAGAGGTAGCCAATGAACTCGCTAATCAAGGGAAACGCGTCATTATAGCAGGTTTAGATATGGATTCTGAGGGAAGACCTTTCGGTTCTATGCCATTTTTATTAGCAACAGCGGAATACGTTACGAAGTTACATGCAATATGCACAAAAACGGGTACATTAGCCCATTACTCGTATCGTAAAATTGATAGTGAGCAACAAGTTTTATTGGGAGAAAAAGATTTCTATGAGCCTCTTTCGCGTAAAGCGTTCTGGCAATCAAAAAAAGATAGTTCTAAGTAAAATTACGTATTTTATAATTTTTATTTTTTTTAACTTGAAAATTTTGTTTTTAAGTTATAGCTTTGAAAGTTTTTTAAACTAAATGCAAATTACTCAATCAGACATTAATTTATGTGTTAGCATTTCAAAAAATTGTAAAAATTGGTTAAAATTCAATTATTCTTTACCGAATGAATTGAATTATAATTTTTTGGAGTTTTTAAAACAGTTTGGGAAAGTTGAAGTTTTAGATTTTTCAAAGTTCTCACAAAGTTCAAAAATTTTCTATAAGTTAAAATTAGAAGAAAGTTTTACGGTGGAAGGTGTTTTATTTGAAAAAATTTTTTTGGTAACAGTTGATAAAAAATTCATTAGTATTTATGAAATATGGCAAGATCAATTTCAACAATGGTATAAACAAAATCATGGATAATGCGTGGCTTAATGCCATGGGAACATTATTAGATAAATCTCACATTGTAATTATCACAGATATATATCTTGATATTCAATATGTTAATTCTGTTTTTTTAGATTCCACAAATTTAAATGAAAAAGATGTATTACATAAAAATTTCTTTGATTTAATGAGTGAATTTAATTCACCAGAAACCCTGGATTTATGGTTAAAAGAACTATCAGAAAATAAGATTTCTGAAATAGAAATTAAGATGAATTTTCATAAAAAAATTCATTGGGTAGAATTTATTGCAAAAGCCTTAATAGAACCTGAATATCAACAAGTAATTGGTTTTGTTTTTGCAGGTAAATTTACTGATGAAATCAAAAAACTAAAAAATCAACAAATTAATAAAAATGAAAAAGAAATCCTTGAAGATTTAAAAGTAGCCAAAGATTATTTCATAAGACTTCTACCCAATTCAGAAAATTTTAAACGAATATCTTTTGGAAATGGTGTTTTAATTTATCAACCTTTGAGGTTTATTGGAGGAGATTGGTACTTTTTTACTTTAAAAAATAGAAAACTTTTTTTATTGGTTGGAGATTTTATTGGTCATGGTATCCAAGCAGGTATTTTATCTTCTTCTATGATGACCCTTCTAAAAGAGTATAACAAATGGGAAAAATTTCAAAATCCTATTGAAGTTTTAGATTATTTTATCCAAAAATTTATTTTTACTTTTCAAATAAATGATAGTTTAAATATCCATTTAAGTATAGCATCTATAATCTACGATTACAACTCTCAAACCGCTGAATATGTTTCTTTTAATTATCCAATTTATCATTTCAAAAATGAGTTAAATAGATTAGATGCATATAAAGTGGACATAAATTTCTGTAATTGGAACAAAAATCATTGGAAATACAATCATATTCATTTTGATTCTCAAGAATGGATATGGATTTTTTCTGATGGCGTTAAGGATCAGTATGGTGATGCCTCTGATAAACCATTAGGAATAAAAAAGTTAAAAGAAATTTTAAAAGATGCTTCCGTACTTAAGGATGTAAAAGAAACGGAAAAATATTTAGCTTTAAAAAGAGAAGAATGGATGGGGACAAGTACCCAAACAGATGACATAACATTAATTGGAATTAAATTTTAAAAAAAGAAATAATAAACTTTTAGAAATATGAGTTGGTTAGAAAAAACATTATCTATTTTTGGCTGGAAAAAAAATAAGACTTCCTCCCAGCTGAAAGTTCCTCCTATTGAGGACAAAAAAAAAGGAATCATTAGATTAAAAGATTTGAAAGAATGGTTTGAGAAAGAATTACCACCTCTTGCATGGCAACGTGTAAATTTAAGAATCGCTAAATTTGCATTACAAAACTATAATATTTCACTCATCAAAGCTGATGATAATATGATTTTACCTAACGAATTTTTAATGAAAATTAATCAAGTAGTAAAAGAATTATTTAATAAAGAAATGCCTTATGGAAACTAAAGTTTTAGAAAGCATTTACGATAATCAAAACCATGCTTATAGAGTAGGTGATGAACCATTAGTTTTTCATTGCCATCATTACAATTTATTCCTTCAAAATACCATTGAAGATGCAGCAGATTTTGTAGATGTACAAAAATTACTTACACAGTCAGCAGAATATGTAGTTTATCATCAATGGAAAAATTTATCTTCTCATGGAAAATTGTCTATTGAAGATTTATTAAGTACTTTTAGTACATTCGGTTTTGGTAAGTTATCATTACAGATTTTTGATGAGGAAGGTGGTATAATCACTTCTTCGTACGATCATTATGGCTTAGGATACATTAGTAAATATGAAATCAGAAAAGCTTCTGAACCTTCTGTAAGTTATTTTACACAAGGCTTTATTGCGGCAATGTATGCTTATTATTATGATAAACCGCTATTTTCCTATCAAGTAAATCAAACAGCATGTTTTTCTAAAGGGGATAAACAAGCAGTTTATGAAATACAACTTTTAAATCAGCCAGAAAAGCCTTTATTTCATTATCAATGTGGAAAAGGTGTACTTTCAAAAACAATCAATTTTGAAAATCGAAAAGATAGTTCCATAGATTATTTAGGAATAAGAGAAGCATTAACCTCCATGAAATTAGAAGGTAACGGAGAAACTGGCTTAATTGATGCTTTTGGAGTTTTACTTACTCGTCATTATGCAAATTATTATTGTAATATTTCTTTTGGTTTACTTTATAAACTCATTGAAGAATTAGGCGAAGAAGAAGGTTATGAAATGGCAAAAGATTTATTAATTGAAGCGGGTCATGTATGTGGTTTTAATACGATGGGTGGAATTATGCTGTCTATGGAATGGAATGCCCTCATCAAACCTATGATTCAAACCCGTGAAGATTGGATGCATGGTATTCTTGCTTGTATTAACGCTTTAGGTTGGGGTGTTTACGTTATAGAAGAACTTATACCCAATCAATCCATGAAAGTAAGAATTTATAATGATTACGAAAGTAATTACTGTCTTTTACATAAAGATAAGCCTATTCATAAGCCTATTTCATTTATGGCAACCGGTGTTATGGCCGCTTTAATGAATTTATTATATCATTCCGATATTACTCAAAACCCAACTCTTGATGAAGAATTTTATAATAAAACCTTCAAAACCCAAGGTAAATTTATCGGTAAACAAACTCTTTGTAGAAGTACGGGCGCAGAATACGGTCTTATTGAAGTAGTAAAAGAATAATTATACACTTAAAAGTTTATGTTTTAAAACTCATACTTTTTTTAAGTATGAGTTTTTTAATGTCCAATTTCATATAAATTACAGATTCTTCTTTATCTTTGCAATATGTTTAACAAATTAAAATACTTTTTGCTTTTTATTCTAATTCTTACTTTTGGATTAGGATGGTATTTTACTACAACGCCTTATTATTCATTGATAAGAGCTTTTTATGCAATGAAAAATAATCAAGTGGAAACTTTTCAATATTATTGTGATGTAGATAGCGTTTCAGAATCATTAATTGATGAAATGATTTATATAAAAAGCAAAGATTTACCCAGAGACTTATCCATTACTTTAAAAATGATGCAATCCGATACATCAAAAGCTAATTTTTTTAAAAAACTTTTAGCTAAAAGCATCAAAACCCAAATATTAAAGGGTATTAAAGAAAACAAATTCCAAGAAAATCACAAAGAAAATGTAAAATTAGGTAGTTTTACGTCCTTACAAAATGTTTTAATGGGAGAAAATCTTACCGTTGTAAAATTAGATTTCCAAAAAGATAATGAAAATATACCCTTACATTTTCGGTTAAGAAAACTAGAGGGTCATTGGAAATTAGTAGGCATGGAGCAATTTGGAGATTTTCTTTTGAAAGCATTAAATTCCCAAAATGGAAAAAGGTAAACTTTTTATTGTACCTACTCCCATTGGAAATTTAGAAGACATAACTTTTAGAGCAATTAATGTTTTAAATAATGTGGACGAAATTGCCGCAGAAGATACTCGTACCTCTTCTATTTTGCTTAAACACTATGAAATTCATACACCATTAACATCTTTGCATCAACATAATGAACACCAAAAAGTAAATTTTTTATTGCAAAAAATTTTATCAGGGAAAAATATTGCAGTAATCACCGATGCAGGAACTCCGGGTATTTCTGACCCTGGTTACTTAATTGTTCACCAAGCCATTGAAAATCATATTGATATAGAATGTTTACCTGGTGCAACTGCTTTTGTTCCTGCAATAGTGGGATCAGGTTTACCTTGTGATAAGTTTATTTTTGAAGGTTTTTTGCCCGTAAAAAAAGGTCGTTTTACCAAATTCCAAGAATTAAAAGGCGAAACAAGAACTTTAATTTTTTATGAATCTCCTTTTCGCATTGTAAAAACTTTAGAAGAAATGCTTGAGCATTGGGGAGATTGTAAAACCGTTGTCGTCAGAGAACTATCAAAAAAATTTGAAACTTTTCATCGTGGATTTTGTTCTGAACTTATTCAATATTTTTCAAAAAATGAACCCAAGGGTGAATGCATTATTCTTGTAAACCAGACCATAAAAATTAAACAAAATTAGATTATAAGAGCTTTACTCGAATGATTCTGAAACCCATTTACGAATTTTATTTCTTATTAATCATTAATAAGATCTCCAAGCATTTTAATTACATAATTCTCATTAGAAGTAGAAACGGTTTCTATCAATTTACCATTTTTAAATGTAGCAAAAGTTGGTAGATTTTTTACATCTGCTAATTTACGTGCATAAGGATTTTCTTCTGCGTTAATCTCTAAAAAAACTACTGAACCATATTCTTCTTTTTCTGAAAGTTTTTTAAATTTTGGAGCAAAAAGTTTACAACTTCCACACCAATCCGCATAAAATTTTACGATAACCTTTTGATTTTGTTGAATTTGATTTTCAAAATCTGTGTCATTACTTAAAATTACTGCCATCTTGTTCAAAATTTTTACGCAATAGTAACAAAAAAAATTAAAAAATGTTTCTTAAAAACCTATAAAATGGTAAAGCAACTTGCCAAGTTTTTTGAATAGTTGGAATAAGATTATCAGAAAGTAAAAGCTCTGGAGGAAATACCTTCCAAAAATAAAAATGCTTATTGAGTAACAAAGGTTCTTTTTCTATGTAAGGTTTTAAAATTTTATCCAACGTTTTATTTTGTTCAACTTTAGATAAACCACCTGTCATTTGAATAAAATTTGTATCATAAATGATTTGTTGAAAATTTTCTAAATTTCCAACAATTTCATATCGTAAATTTTTTAGTATGTCTTTATCAGGATTATAAATACCACCCGCAATAGCAAAATAATCATTAGAAAATTCTACATAAAAACCGGGTAATTCAGAACCTTTACCACCAATAGAAAAATATGCTCCTGTAAATTCTTTATAAGGACTTTTATTCTTTGAAAAACGAATATCTCTATTGATTCTAAAAATACATTCAGAGGGCTTGGCTTTATAGTTTGGTTCAATTTTTTTAAATTCTTCAATTAAAATTTGAGTAAGCAAAATATTAGGATTTTTTACGTACTCTTCATAACGTAACTTATTGGTTTTAAACCATTCAGAGTTATTATTTTGTTTAAGATCTTCAAAGAACTTTAATGTTTCTTGAGTAAATAAATTCATAAATGAAACTTTTTTAAAAAACAAAATGAAACTTTTTTTAGTTTTCAACGTAAAAATAAGAAAGGTAAATACACATAAACGCTGAATTTTTTTGATATATATCAATGCCCGAAATATCGGGCATTTGATTTTATTTAAATTTAATTTTTGGAGATATAAATATTTATTTGATTTGAACTCCTGTATGATAAAATACGAAAGCCCAGATATCTGCCCATTCATCAATTCTTTTGGAAGTGGGTTTTCCTGCACCATGCCCAGCCATGACGTCAATTCTTATGAGCGTAGGTAAATCACCTTGTTGAACTTCTTGTAAACGAGCCGCAAACTTAAAAGAATGAGCTGGAACTACCCTATCGTCATGGTCAGCAGTAGTAATTAAAGTAGCAGGATATTTAGCTTTTTTTAAATTATGATAGGGAGAATACTTGTATAAATACTTAAAACCTTCCAGTGTTTCAGATGAGCCATAATCGTACACCCAAGCCCAACCAATAGTGAATTTATGAAATTTCAACATATCCAAAACACCAACGCCCGGCAAAGCAACTTTAAATAAATCAGGACGTTGTGTCATACAAGCACCTACTAACAAGCCACCATTAGACCTGCCATGAATAGCTAAATGCTCTGAACTTGTATATTTTTCTTTGATTAAATATTCAGCAGCTGCAATAAAGTCATCAAAAACATTTTGTTTTTTTTCTTGAATACCTGCTTTATGCCACTGCTCACCATATTCGCCACCACCCCTTAAACATGCTTGCGCGTATATACCTCCATTTTCTAAAAATACTATTCTATCAGGAGAATAACTAGGAGTAAGGCTGATGTTAAATCCCCCATAACCATAAAGAAATGTTGGGTTCTTACCATTCTTTTGTAATCCTTTCTTGTAAACCAAAAACATTGGGATTTTTGTACCATCTTTTGATATATAAAAAATTTGCTCTGAAACATAATCATTAGGGTTAAATTTTAATTTGGGAGCGGCAAATAAATCCTGTTGATGATTTAAAATATCATATTGATAAATGGAACTGGGTGAAAGAAACGAAGTAAAACTATAGAAAAAAATTTGTTCATCTTTTGAAGAAGTAATTCTACCAATATCGCCTGGAGTCTGAGGAATAATTTCTTTTTCTAAACTACCATCATAAGTATGAATTCTTAATAAGGAGGTCGCATCCTTCAAATATTTTAGTACTAACTTACCACCAGCTAAATTTACAGACTGTAAGACCATTTTTTGTTCTGGTATGAATGTTTTCCAGTTATCTTTTTGAGGTTGCTGTAAATTTACCCAAACCAACTTGTAATTAGCGGCATTATAATTGGTATATAGAAGAATATTTCCATTTTGATGTTCTAAAACATAATGAGAATTATCAAAACCCTCAATAAGTTTTTCAATTTTAGGGGGAAAACTCTTATCTAATTTAGCATAATATAAACCATTACCAGAAGTAGATTGAGCTTCAGAAATAATTAAAATTTCATTATCAGGAGTAACAGAAACACCAAAGGTTCTTTTAGGGAATTCTGGATTTTGAAAAACTAAAACATCGTTACTGGGGTCTGTTCCTAATTTGTGATAGTAAACTTTTTGATTTTCATTTACTTTTGATAGCAAACCTTCGCTAGGCTCATCATAACGAGAATAAAAAAATCCATCTTTCCACCAAGCAATAGAAGAAAACTTAACCCATGAAATTACTTCTTTTAATTTTTGCCCTGAAGGTAACATAATAACATGAATTGCATTCCAATCAGAACCACCAACAGAAGTAGTATAAGCCATATACTTATGGTCTTTAGAAAAACTAACCCCTCCTATAGATGTGGTTCCATCTTTTGATAAAGAATTCGGGTCTAATAAAACTTTTTCTTCGCCTCCAAGTTCTTTAATATAAATTACATCTTGGTTTTGCATACCTGAATTTTTAAAATATACAAAATAAGGACCTTCTTTTGATGGTGGAGATAATCTTTCGTAATTCCATAAATCAACCAACCTCTGGCGAATTTTATCACGATAAGGAATTTTATTTAAGTAATTAAAAGTAACTTGATTTTGAGCTTGAACCCAATGCTTCGTTTCCTCAGAATTATCATCTTCTAACCAATAATATGGATCGGGAACTTTTGTTCCAAAATAATCATCAGTTTTGTCTTTTTTTTCCGTTTTAGGATATTCTATTTTTTGAGCGTTAGAAACCGTACAAAATGAAAAAAATGAAAGAATAATCAAAAAATTTTTCATCATGAGGCAAATATAAAAGTTTCTTTATTCAAATGCAAAACTCAAATGTAAAGATATTTATTATAGTTAAAAAAATTAAAAAAACTATCTTTTAGGTTCAAATTGATCATAAATGGGATTATAATTAACGTGCAATCCTACGAGGTATGCTGTCAAACTATCTATTTTTTTTGAATCAATATTATAAGAAGTTGCGAGCAT
>CALLMJ010000153.1 GCA_938006875.1 uncultured Bacteroidia bacterium | reverse complement strand
CAAAAAATCAAGTTTTTTAATCAAACGTTTCGGTTTAGAAGATACATCGGCAATCAATACGCCAACAAAGACAACATGAAAGGCAATGATGCAATTCCCATTATCACCATATACATTCTGGGACACCATTTGCAAGTTCATGACGATGTGCCGATTATAAGAGTTAAACGTCAATATTTAGTTCATGGTACAGAAGAGGTATTGAAAGAAAAAGAACCTTTTATTGAAGGAATAAGCCATGATGCAATTGTCATTCAAATTCCTGCCATTAAGAAAAAGAAAGGTAAAAAAACGGACTTAGAGAAGGTTTTGAGTGTATTTGATGTAGCCATGATGCGTTTTGTAGAATTTGAAGAAAGTGAATTTCCTGTAAGTCATTACAGTATCTTGAAACGTTTGATTTATATATCCAAAGATGTAGAAACCCAAAAACAAATGGATGTGGAAGATGATTTTTTAGACGAGTTAAGGATAAGAGAGGAAACTCATGAAGAATTACAAATGAAATTGGAGGAGAAAGAAAAATTACTAGAAGAAGAAAAGAAAAGAGCCGAAGAAGAAAAGAAAAGAGCCGAAGAAGAAAAGAAAAGAGCCGAAGAAGAAAAGAAAAAAGCCGAAGAAGAAAAGAAAAAAGCCGAAGAAGAAAGAAAACGAGCTGAGGAGAAAGAAAAATTGTTAGAAGAAAATCGTTTGAAACTATTAGAAACTGCAAAGTTTCTAAAATATCATAATTATGATATTCAAACAATAATCAATATTACAGGTTTGTCTCAACACGAAATTGAAGGATTGTGATTATTGAATTTCCCAAATGCTGAAACGAAGTAAAAGACGTAGTAGCCCAACCCGTAGCGAAATAAAATGAAACAAAGGGCATGCATTGATAATTTTTGTAATAAATAATAGAAATATGTTAGTAAAAACTCATGGATGTTCCATAGTAGGAGTAAACGCTATTCCTATATTTGTTGAAGTGAATATAGGTGGTAGTTTTGGGTATGCAATGGTAGGATTACCCGATAACGCAGTAAAAGAAAGCAAAGAAAGAGTAGAAACTGCTATTCGTAACAACGGATACGAATTTCCCAGAGGAAAAATTACTATCAATTTAGCACCAGCAGATGTAAGAAAAGAAGGTTCTGCATTTGATTTGACTATTGCCATCGGGATTTTAGCAGCAAGTAGACAAATGGCTTCCGACAAGTTAGAAGATTATTTGATTCTTGGCGAACTTTCTTTAGATGGTTCTTTACAACCAATTAAAGGTGCATTACCTATTGCTATTGAAGCTCGTAAAAAAGGTTACAAAGGTTTTATTTTGCCTGCTCAAAATGCAAATGAAGCTGGTATTGTAAATCATTTAGATGTTATACCCGTAGAAAATTTAAGACAAGCTGCTGATTTTTTAAATGGTCATTTAAAAATAGAACCGTATTATTTAGATACTCGTGAGTTGTTTTCTTATCATCAAGAACATTTAGAAGTGGATTTTTCAGAAGTAAAAGGTCAAGAAAATATTAAAAGAGGCTTAGAAGTAGCAGCAGCAGGTGGGCATAATTTAATTATGATTGGACCTCCGGGTTCTGGTAAAACCATGTTAGCAAGGCGTTTTGCTACAATTTTACCTCCATTAACACTTCAAGAAGCCTTAGAAACTACTAAAATTCATTCTGTTGCAGGAAAATTAAAAACACAAAAAGGGCTCATCGCTCAAAGACCTTTTCGCTCTCCTCATCATACAATTTCTGATGTTGCTCTTGTAGGTGGTGGAAATCATCCTCAGCCCGGTGAAATATCTTTGGCTCATAATGGTGTTCTGTTTTTAGATGAACTCCCTGAATTTAAAAGGCAAGTATTAGAAGTTATGAGGCAACCCCTCGAAGATAGAATAATTACCATTTCTAGGGCTAAATTTACAGTAGAATATCCTTGTAATTTTATGTTAATTGCTAGCATGAACCCTTGTCCTTGTGGTTTTTATAATCATCCAACCAAATCTTGTAGTTGTACACCTCCAATCGTAGAAAAATACCTCAATAAAATTTCGGGTCCCTTGATGGATAGAATTGATATCCATCTTGAAGTTACGCCTGTCAATTTTGAAGAATTATCTACAAAAAGAAAAATAGAAAGTAGCGAAGTAATTCGGAAAAGAGTTATTGATGCACGAAATAAACAAATTGAAAGATATAAAGACTTGAAAGAAATTTATTCAAATGCTATGCTATCCGGAAAATTAATTCATGAATATTGCCAATTGGACTCCGTGAGTGAAAAACTCTTAAAAACAGCTATGGAAAAATTGGATTTATCTGCAAGAGCTTATGATAGAATTTTGAAAGTTTCTAGAACCATTGCAGATTTAGCAGGAAGCGAAAATATTAAAGTAGAACATGTTGCAGAAGCTATTCATTACAGAAACTTAGATAGAAGCTACTGGAAAAGTTGAAAGTAAAAAATTATTACTAAATTTGAAAAATTTTATTTTTCAATGAAAAATGTTGAAATTATCACCATAGGAACAGAAGTTCTTATAGGACAAGTGATTGATACTAACAGTGCTTGGTTAGGAGAAAAATTACAAATAGCAGGTCTAAATATCAATCGTAAAACTTCTATTGTAGATACACCTGAACTGATTATCAGTACTTTACAAAAAGCATTTGAAGAAAATGATATTATTATTACTACGGGCGGGCTTGGTTTAACAAAAGATGATATAACCAAAAACTCTATTGCTAAATGGCTCAATAAAAATTTAGTTTATCATGAACCCTCCGTTGAACATTTGCATTCGTTTTATAAAAAGCGTAATCGTGAAGTGAATGAATTGGTTTTGAAAATGGCATTAATTGTTGAAGGTTCGGAAGGTTTCGTAAATCCGGTTGGTGCTTCTCCGGGAATGATGATTCCTTTACCCAATAACAAATACTTATTTTGTTTTCCAGGTGTTCCTAATGAAATGAAAGCTCTTTTTGAAACTTATGTGTTTGATAAACTCAAAAAATTATCCGAACGTCATACAGAACATTTTCATTTATATTTGACAGGAATTACAGAATCACAAGCTACAGCTCTTTTATCAGATTTTGAAAATTCTTTACCCGACTATATTTCTATTGCTTACCTACCAAGCTATAAATTACTCCGTATGCGTTTAGATTTAAACGTTAATAATGAAAATCAAGAAGCTATTCAGTTCTTCAAAACTAAATGCCAAGAAATGGCAGATCTTTTAAAAGATTATATCATTTCTTATGACCAAGAAACTTTGGAACAAGTGGTAAGCCGTTTATTAAAGGAAAAGAATAAAACTTTAGCAATTGCAGAATCTTGCACGGGTGGGAATTTGGTTGGAAGTTTAGTAAAAATTAGTGGAATTTCACAGGTTTTAAAAGGAGGTATTGTTGCTTATAGTAATCAAATAAAAACCCAACTATTAAAAGTTTCTGAAAAAATTTTATCTAATCATGGTGCGGTTTCTGAGCCTTGTGCTTTAGAAATGGCAAAAGAAATTCGCAAATTATTTCAATCAGATATAGCGATTTCTACTACAGGAATTGCGGGTCCTGATGGAGGTTCAGAACAAAAACCCGTCGGAACAGTTTGTATTGCGTTAGTAACACAAAATTTTGAATTTGTAAAAACTTATCAATTAGGGAATAATCCACGAGAAATTTTTATTGATAGAGTAATTGCAATTGCTTTAGAAAATTTAAGAAGACTTTTGTTAGGAATCCAATTACAAAAAAATTAAGATTAAAATATATTTTTGTTTTTTCCCTATGTTAACACTGGGAGAATTTGGTAATTTCATTTATAAAAAAATATGTATTTTTGCCATCATGATAAAAGGGAAAAAGGTTATCGTTGTGATGCCAGCTTACAATTCAGAAAAAACTCTTGAAAAAACTTATGCAGAAATCCCCATAGATATTGTTGACGAAGTGATTTTGGTTGATGATAACAGCAAAGATAATACTTCTGAATTAGCGAAATCTTTAGGTATCCATAAAGTAATACGTCATGAAAAAAATCGTGGATACGGTGGGAATCAAAAAACTTGTTATGCAGAAGCTTTAAAATCGGGTGCAGACATTGTGATTATGGTTCATCCTGACTATCAATACACTCCTTTGTTAATTGAAGCGATGGCTTACCCCATTGCAAATGGTTTATTTCCTGTTATGTTGGGTTCAAGAATTTTAGGGAAAGGAGCCTTAAAAGGAGGTATGCCTTTCTATAAATATATTGCCAATCGATTTTTAACATTTTTCCAAAATCTTTTGATGAACCAAAAATTGGCTGAGTACCATACAGGTTATAGAGCATTCTCTAAAGAAATTTTATTAAAATGCCCCTTAGAAGAAAATTCTGATGATTTTATTTTTGATAACCAAATATTAGCTCAAATTGCATATTTAGATTACGATATTGGTGAAGTAACCTGCCCAACAAAATATTTCAAAGAGGCTTCCTCTATCAATTTTAAGCGTTCAATGATTTATGGTTTGGGTGTATTAAAAGTATCTATACTTTTTCGTTTAGCAAAATGGGGAATTTATAAATCTAAAATTTTTGATTTCCAAAGCGGAAAAAGATTATCTGTAAATTTATGATTTACATTTTCGGAATTTTCGGTTTTTTTATTTTATTGGGTTGCTTATTTTTGATATTTATCAAAAATCTGGTTCGTGCAACTTTTTCCTTTTTTTTAATACTTTTTAGTACAGCGGGTCTTTTTGTTTTAAATGGTTCAGATTATTTGGGTTTAATTCAGGTAATGATTGGCATCGGTGGAATTTTAATAGTTTTACTTTTCGGTATTATGCTCACTCAAAATTATAACTTTAGTTTTCCTAAAACAGAATGGTATAATATTTTTCCTACTCTTTTGATTGTTATTATTTTAGGCTATATAATTATCCATGAAATTCCAAAGGAATGGTATGAATTACCTCAAAATTTAAAATTTTTAGATTTAAAAGTGATAGGTTTTCAGTTGCTTACTGAACACTTAATTGCTTTTGAACTTCTTTCTATTTTACTATTAATTGCTTTAATTGGAGCGAGTTCTATAGTTAGAAAATCATAAATTCATTGATTAAGTGCGAATAGGAGTTAATACCCGTTTATTGCAATATGGAAAATTAGAAGGAATTGGCAGATTTATGCACGAGACTTTATCTCGCTTAGTAAAATGGATGCCTAATGATGAATTTATTTTTTATTTTGATAGACCCTTCCATGAAAGTTTTATTGATAGCTCAAATGTAAAAGCGAAAATTGTTCCTCCGCCTGCAAGGCATCCTTTTTTGTATTGGTTTTGGTTAGAATGGGCACTCCCCTATCATTTTAAAAAAGATAAAATTGATGGTTTTTATAGTCCTGATGGTTTTTTATCTTTGAACACTGAAATTCCTCAAATTGCTGTATTTCATGATTTAGCTTTTGAACATTTTCCTGAGGGAGTTAGTAAAATAGGTGCTTGGTATTACAAAAGATATATGCCTAAATTTGCTCAAAAAGCTAAACATTTACTGGCAGTGTCTGAATTCACCAAACAAGATATTATCAAAACTTACAAAATTGCTGAAAAAAAAATTTCAGTTACTTGTAATGGTGTATCAGAAATTTTTAAACCTTTAAATATTGATAATCAAATTATTGTACGTCAAAAATATACAAATGGAAAACCTTATATTTTGTATGTAGGTTCTATCCACCCCAGAAAAAATCTAGGTAGACTTTTAATGGCTTTTGAAAAACTAAAAAAAGAAAACCCAACCCATTTACAATTATTAATTTGTGGAAGAAAAGCATGGAATTTTCATGAAATATTTAATTTTTTTCATGATATGGAATTTAAAAATGAAGTTCATTTTACAGGTTCTATAAGCGATAATGAACTGTCAGAAATTTATGGTTCTGCTAGTGTATTATGTTATATTTCTTTGTTTGAGGGATTTGGAATTCCTATTTTAGAAGCTTTTGCTAGCCATATTCCTGTAATCACTTCCAATGTAAGTTCTATGCCAGAAGTTGCAGGTGATGCAGCATTGCTAGTAAATCCTTACGATATTGACGAAATAAAAAATGCAATTTTTAAAGTCATGACGAATAATAACCTCTCTCAATTAATGATAGAAAAAGGCAAAGAAAGACTAAAAAATTATTCATGGAAAAAAGCAACAGAAGTGATACAAAAAAGCTTGTTATATTTTTAACTACAACTTTAAGTTATCCACAACGGTTGTTTTTGTAGCTTGATAGGCAGGATACCATGATGCTAAAATAACCCAGAAAATAACTGTTATTGCTGTAATCAAAACATCATTTAAATGGAGTTTCATGGGATAGTGGTCAATAATAAAACTTTCTGCACCTTGAAGTTTAATAAAGCCGTATTCACTTTGTAACCAAGCTATGAAACTACCCAAAAAAATTCCAGGAATTAATCCTAAAAAACCTGTAATCAACCCATTTAATAAAAATATTTGTTGAATTTGTTTGGGACGAAAACCCATAGTAAGCATTACACCAATGTCTCTTTTTTTGTGTACTACAATCAAAGATAAAGAACCTACAATATTGATAGATGCTATCAGTAATAACAAAGCTAAAACGATGTAACTAAACTTTTTTTCATTTTCCATTACTTTGAAAAGTGTTTCATGTTGTTCATAAAATGTTTGAACCTTAAAATCTTTTCCTAATTTTTCTTGTAATTTTTGTTTAATTTTTTGTAAATCATTCAAATTTTTTAACTTAATTTCAATAGCGGAAATTTCATTTTCAACTTCAAATAATTTTTTTGCTACATTTTTGTGAACAATTACCAATTTATCATCATAATCTTTTTGGATACTAAAAATTCCCGAAGGAAATACATTTTGCATAATCACCGCAGATTCTGTTTCGGTTAATAAATCATGTTGATTGGAAATAGAATAAAGTTGCATAGCATTGAGTTCATCTTTTAGATTAGCATTGGTATAATAAGCTACACCCATTCCGAGAACTATTAAATTTTCATTTTGGTTTCCTCTTAAACGATATTCCCCATATTTCACCATTTGATTGGCTTGTGAAACCTTCAAAAATTTATGATCTACACCTTTTACCATAACAACGGTTTGTTTATCAAAGTATTTCAGCATGGCTTTACCTTCCAAAGTATATGCAAAATCTTGAATTTCAGTTTCATTTTTTACCCAATCAGAAAAATAATCTGGAGGTTGAAAGAATTTTCCTTTTATTGCAGTAACTTTGATGTGTGGGTCAAATTGGTGAAATAAATCATGAATTAAAGCATAAAAACCGTTAAAAACAGATAAGACCAAAATTAGTGCAATACAGCCAAACATGATACCAATAGAAGCAATACCAGAAATCAAATTAATGGCTTTAGGTAAATTCTTGGAAAAAAGGTATTTTTTGGCTATGTAAAAAGGTAATTTCATAACTTCTTAAATCATTTGAACTCTCATTCTCCCAAACTCTAAAATTTTTTCTATGAATTGCAATGGATTATAACCATTGATAGCGGCTTGATGAAAAATACAAGTTGAGGGTGTCATTCCGGGTAATGTATTGGCTTCAATAACCCAAACTTCTACTTTGCTATTTTTAAACATTTTAACAAAAGCATCTATCCTTGCATAACCTGTTAGTCCAATAATTTTTGCGGCTTTTTCAATTTCCTGCTTAACAATATTTTCTATACGTTGGTTTTCTTCTGAATTTTGGGAAAACCTCGCTGGTGTAATATTCATTCCTTGCCCCGCTAAAAATTTCTCTTCCAGAGATAAAACTTCGTTAGCCCTAATAGTTTCTGACGGAGAAAAAACTTCGTAAAAAATTTCGTTATTTTTCCAATGGGTCAAAAATCCCACAGTAATTTCCATCAACTTATACTCATCACTTTCTTCAATAAAGGTTTCTAACAAGCATTCTTCTTTTTGAGGGAACTCCTCGAGAGGTGAAATTTGAAGTAAATCGCGATATTTTTCAAGAACATGAGAATTTTTAGAAAATGAAACTTCTAAATAGGCTAATAATTTTTCACGATTAGTAATTTTTTTTACTGCCGCAGAACAACCCTCATCATTAGGCTTGGCTATCATGGGATAATCTAGTTTCTGTTCAATTTGCTCAATAAGTTGGTTGGAGTTCTTTTCAAAATCTTCTTTTTTTACCAAAAAATGATTAGCAACGAATACACCGTTTTGAAGTAATAATTCATTGCATTGAAACTTATCCATAGCAATTTCAGCAGGAATGGGCTGAGAACCGTTATAAGGAATATTTTGATATTCTAAAATTTTTTGTAACTGACCATCTTCACCAGGGCGTCCATGAATCGCTATAAAAACAGAATCAAAATGATTCTTTAGCTCCTCAACGGGATATAATTGGATATCAACTTTTTGCAAATGAAATAAATCTTGTAATTTTTGTATTCTTGTTTGTATGTATTCCGTATAAGGATGTTGAGTAGGATTGAGTAAATACTTTTGAATGGCTATTGCAATATCATCAGCATTATCCTTAAAAAGCAAATGAGGAGGAATACTATACAATTCAAAACCATAAACAGAATTTTCGGATTTTAATAAAAATAAGGGATTTACTTGATATTTGCCACTGGCTTGTAATTTTTCGACAATATTTCGTCCACTTTCTACGGATATATGTCTTTCAGCAGAATACCCCCCTAGAATCACAGCGATACGTTCTTGAGTACTCAACTCTTGTGTTTGATAAGAAAATCCTTTTTTTAAGCGTTCAATATAAGTATCTAATTCATAAAAACGACCTTCTTTTTTACGAGTAATCAAAGAAATGTAAATAATATAACTCAAAAATTGTGAAGGATTAAAACCGATTTCTGCCGCTTGATGAAAGAAAAAAGACGATGGCAACATACCGCTGGTAGTATTCGGGTCATTAAAATAAATGGTATCCTTATTAGTAATAAAACCATCAATTCGTGCATACACATTAAAATGAAAATCCGTCATTAATTTTTCTGCTTCTGAGGTGATTTTCAAAATTTTTTCTATTGGTAAATCTATTGGAGTTACTTTATTGGCTCTACCGGGTAAATATTTACTGTCATAATCAAATACATTGTTTTTTTTACGAATTTCTGTTGGTGGCAAAGCAATCGGGTTTCCTTCTTCATCATGAATCACAATTACAGAAAATTCTGTTCCTTCAATATATTTTTCAATGAGAATTTGTTGAGGGGAATCTAATGCTTGAATTTCTACAAAATCATCAGAATAATTATCTAAAAATTGAAGTAGTTCATCAGGACTATAAACTTTTTGTTTTTCAGCAAACAAAGGAAAGTGAAACGAATTTTTTAAATCGTTCCAAGTATTGCAAAGTTTGATTTTTTGTTCCTGTGTATAACTTCTCCATTCTTTAAGTTTGATTGTTGTATTCAGAAGCACTTTTTGAATGGCAACAGAAATATCATTAATAGAATGAACAACAACCGTTCCAATGCTAGAACCTTGTAAAGGATTTTTCAAAACAAAAGGAAATCCAATTTGAGTTTGAACTTCAAAAGTCGGAAAAGGCTGTTGGGTGTTCCATAGAATATAAGGCAAAACCCTATAATCCATAGATTGTTGTAATTTTTTTTGTACCACTTTATCAATTCCAATGGCAGAACCCAAAACTCCTGTACCCGAATAAGGAATATTTAACCATTCTAAAAATCCTTGAATGGAACCGTCTTCCCCTTTTAAACCATGCAAAGTAAGAAAAGCAAAATCAATAAAGTATTTTAGTTCGTGGAAAGGAATCCATTTTCCAATTTCTTCAAAATCAACAATTTGAGCGTTAGGTATTTGCTCTTGGTAATATTGAAAATCAGAATTGGGATACAAATGATGGGGTGGAAAAAAATCACGAATGGTACCTTTATAGAGGTATTGCCAGTTTAAAAGAAAGAAATTTCCAAAGCTATCAACAAAAATAGGAACAGGTTCAAATATAGACCGATTGAGGTTATCATAAACGGTTCTACCGCCGGCAAAAGAAATTTCTCTTTCACGAGAAGAACCCCCCATCAAAATTCCAACACGAATTTTATAATTCATTCTGCAAATTTACGGGCTTTTTTGGGTTTAATAAAAAAATATCTAAAAGATTAGTAAACGCCCGCTTTTTCTCGAAACATAGTCATTTTGGTACGGCTACGCCTACTCAATGACCATCGGTACGGGATAAAAAAATTTTATCCTAACTATTAATGATAATGGAAAAAATAAATATAAAATTGTACATTAATATTTTAATCTTCCCAGTAAGTGGTTCCTTTTTTATCGATATATCCACCTTTATCGTTCTTTTTCACAAAAGCAATTCCATTTGTAAATTGGGTGTGGCTTTCGTATTGAAATGGAATTACTTCTTTTCCAGTTTTGTCAATAAAACCTACTCCTTTGCCTTTAATGGATTCAACAGAAGCCATTCCATCACTAAACTGCCCAACATCATCATATTTTTGATGAACTAATTTTTTGCCGGTTTTATCAAAAAATCCCCATTTACCGTTTTCTTTAAATCCAGCCATGCCCTCACTGAAAGGTTTAACGTCTTCATATTTAAACAAAATAATATCCTTTCCTGATTTATCAATAAACCCCCATTTCCCATTAAGTTTAACCCCAGCAAAACCCTCACTAAAAGATCTTGCGTCTTCATAGCGTGGTGGAATGATTTCTTTTCCTGATTTATCAATAAAACTCCATTTTCCATTAAGTTTCACAGGTGCTAAACCACTAGAAAAATTCCCTGCATCTTCATATTTACAAGCAATAACTTCATTTCCAGTTTCGTCCACAAACCCCCATTTTTTTCCTTGTTTTACTCTTGCCATTCCATCACTAAATTGAAATCCGTAAGTATATTTACAGGGTACGATTTCTTTACCCATTTTATCGATAAACCCCCATTTTCCTCCTGATTTTACAGCCGCAAAGCCTTCATAAAATCTAACTGCATCTTCATATTTTAATAAAATTACTTCTTTACCCGTTTTATCTACAAAACCACACATTTCAGAAACATCTTCCTCTTCCATATCTTCATCATCTATACCGGAACTTTTTACCAAAGCTAAGCCTTCATAAAAGTTGTCAGCAGCATCGTACTTAAATTTAATTACTGTTTTTCCAAATTTATCGACAAAACCCCATTTTAAACCTTTTTGAGCTTTAGCTAAACCTTCTTGTAAATACCATAAATTTTCAAATTTAGGCTCTAATACTATTTTCTTATTTTTATCCACAAAGCCCCATTTTGTGCCTTTTCTAAACGGGATTAATATGTCTTCATTAGAATTTTGTGCATTTATTACAGAAAATAACCCTAATAAAATGAAACTTAACAACGATTGTTTTATCATATTGAATAATTTTTTTCAAAATTAATTTCAATTTTAATGCCAAAAGTTAAGATTTTATACACAAAACCACAATGAGATTTTAAGAGTTGTGGGAATTTTGATATTCAACATTTGCATTTTTAAATCAACGAACAATTTTTTAAAAAAAATTTGGCATTTATAATTTTTATAAGTAATTTTGCGAACTTAAAAAAAGAAAAATGAAAAAAGACATACATCCTGATTATAGATTCGTTGTTTTCAAGGATACATCTTGTGAATTTGCTTTTTTAGGCAAGTCTTGTGCAAAAACCAAAGAAACCATAGTATGGGAAGATGGTAATGAATATCCATTGATAAAATTGGATATATCCAGTAAATCTCATCCATTTTTTACCGGAAAACAAAAATTTGTGGATACTGCTGGTAGAGTGGATAAATTTTTCTCTCGCTATGGCAAGAAAAAATAAGATTTTTATTGTTTATTTAATGCACATTTAATTGTTTTATTGTTTATGCGGTAGCTAAAGTAATTTAGGTGTTTTTTTGTAAATTAAAAAAAATATTTTTTTTGTAATGTTATGAAAAATTTCAGATTATATTTGATTTTATTAGTAGTTATTTTGTTCAATAATGTTTCAGTTTTTGCAGATTCTCCTATTACCTCTTCTTACTGGGCTGAATCATACAAAAATGTTCCTATTATAGCAGAAGTTTTGAAAAAAAGTAAAGCAGGCGATCAAAAATTTACTCAAAAAGAATATGATTATTTGGTAAATTCTAATAATCCTGTTGCTGAAAGATTGTCTTTAATTAATGCAAATGGATGGAATATTGATGGGTTAAGCAATGCTGCTGGTTTGTTGAAAACATTCATCGCAAAATATAAAGTAAATAATGAAGAACAGTTTCTAGCAAAAGCTAATTCTTATGATTTAATTATCTACGCTTATTGCCTTGCAATGGATAACTATTTTGATGTTGTTACTGCTTACGACATAGCATTCATGGCTTATGAGAAAAATAATGAAAAAGAAAAAGATTTTTCTTATGCGGTTAATCTGGTTTATGCCATTATTGCTTGCCAAACTTATTTATATGACAGGGATTTGTGGTGTAATGTATACAAAATTGCTAACACCGTCAAAACTTCTTATGATAACGGAAAATTAAAAAAAGATTTCAAAGAAGAGGCTGCAAAATCCATTTATGATTATTTGTTTATCTACAAGGACACTTGTAATTAATTTTACTGAATTTTAGAGCTTTTGAACTAATATATAGAAGTATTTTCTTAATTAATTCTAAAAGCTCTTCATTTATAAGTTTCTTATTTAAAAGAATTGAAAACTTCGTTTCTTTGAGAATAAAAAACTTATATTTTTGTAGCTTAATGAAAATAATGTTTATGGGGACGCCCGGCTTCGCTATCCCTAGCTTAAAAATTTTATTAGATAATTCATATTCTGTTGTTGCAGTTGTTACTGCTCCAGATAAGCCTACGGGTAGGGGACTAAAAGTTTCAGAGTCAGAAGTTAAAAAGTTTGCTTCAAAGTATGAACTGCCTATTCTTCAACCTACTTATTTAAAATCCGACGAATTTTATGAACAATTAAATTATTATAATCCCGATATTATAGTTGTGGTTGCATTTAGAATGTTACCTGAAAAAGTATGGTCTTTTCCAAAATTGGGAACTTTAAATGTTCATGCTTCTTTATTACCTGATTATAGAGGTGCTGCTCCGATTAATTGGGTAATCATTAATGGAGAAACTCAAACTGGCGTAACTACTTTTTTTATTGAAAAAGAAATTGATACTGGAAAAATTTTACTTCAAAAATCTATAGATATTCAACCTAATTGGAATGCTGGAATTTTACACGATAAACTTATGTATCTGGGTGCAGAACTTTTATTAGAAACAATACAAAAAATTGAAAACCAATCTATTGTTCCTTATCCTCAAGATATATCACTTTATAAACATCATGCACCCAAATTAAATAATGAAAATACGCAAATTTTTTGGAATCAATCAGACATTCAAATTCATAATTTGGTAAGAGGTCTTTCTCCTTATCCCACTGCTTGGACTATTTTTTCTAAAAAAAAATTAAAAATTTTTCAAACTGAGTTATCAGAAATAAGTTCGGAATTAGAAACTGGCACTATGTTTGTCCAAAATAAAAAACTTTGTATAGTTTGTGGTAATAAAAAACTCTTGATAATAAAAGAATTACAATTAGAAGGAAAATCCAAAGTTCATGCTACAGATTTTATCAATGGTCATTTTAAAAACAACGATATTTATCATTTATGAAAAAATATAACACTTTATTTTTGGTCAGTTTATTTCAGTGGTTATCTGCCCAGTATTATCATTTTGAGGGGACAATCGGTACCGATATGAAAGTTTCTATGGATATTCTTAAAACTTCTGAGGATATAAGAGGGTCTTATTTTTATTATTCACAAGGTCAACCTTTGAATTTATCGGGTAGAGAAGAAAATGGAGTTTGGAAACTTAAAGAATATGACTTGAATAATAATGAAACTGGTAATTGGGAAATAAAAGTATCTGGAAATCAACTAACTGGAACTTGGTTTCATCAAGCCAAAAAATTCAATGTAAATTTAACAGAAAATTATCATTCAGGTTTAAAACTCAAAAATGTAGAAATGAAAGATGAATATCAAGTTTCTAAGGATTATGGACTAAAAAATTATTTATGTTTATATTTTCCTTTTCCTAATTTGAATCCTAATAAAGCTAGTAATATATTAAAAACCATTTGTGATTCTATTTTATCTGATATCAATCTCAAAACTAAAGATTTGAATGAAAATTCTATTCAATCAGAATTTAAAAAAGAATTTGAGAGGTTAAGAAGTGACTATGAAGGTTTTATAGCAAATGAAAAAGAAATGTGTGATAACGCACCTTTTACTTGTATCTGGGAAAATTCTCAATTAGGTTACCCCGTATTTAATCAAAATAATATTCTGAGTTATAGAAATAGCATGTATGCTTATAATGGTGGTGCCCATGGTACTTATGGAACTTGGCATACTAATTATAACACTTTGAATGGTCAGATGATTACATTAGAAACATTGTTTAAAAATGATTCTGAAAAAAATTTAATTTCTCTATTGAAAACCAAGTTAAAACAGAAATATAAAACTAATAATTTAGATGCTGTAAATTTAGACGAAGTTTTTGTCCCTGAAAATATTCAGATAAGTTTTGGAGGAATTATTTTTCATTATAATCCTTATGAAATCGGACCCTATTCTCTGGGTGCACCAGAAGTTTTTATCCCTTATTCGGAATTAAAACCTTATTTAGCAAATAATCACCCATTAAGTTGGGTTAAGTAAGTTTTATTCAAATTTTAAAACAAATAAAATAACCTTATTTGCTTATTATTTTCTGTTTGATAATTTTCAATTGAGGGTATTGATTTTTAGTAATAGGCAAAGAAATCCAAAATTCTTTAACAGGTTGATTAGGATGGGAATATAAAATCTTAATAGGAGAAATGAGAATGGGTTCTGCGTTGAGTTTTCTTCTAATACTGCTTTTTCCCGAAGGAAGTTTTAAAACAATTTGAGAATTCGGATGATAAAAATGAAAAATACTTTGTAATGAAGATGAAATATAATGATGAAGCCAAGGGCTCATATTCATCCATTGGTTGGCAAGTGTAGTTAAACCTAAATGGATTAATTCTGGATTTAAACCCGATTCTTTCCAAATATTGGGATTTTCAAAATTTTGTTTGGATAAAATTAAAATCAAGGCATCTATTACCGGTCTTACAGAACGATGCTGCCAGTCTTCTTCAGGCATCTCGCTCATTTGCTGAAGTTTAACAATTCTATAATATTCTTGTAAAAAAATACTTTTTTCTTGAAAAGGAATAAACTTTTTTAGTTGAAAAGTATCAATTAATGGTTCAGAAAACCAACGAATATGATGCAAAATTTGAAATGCAAATTCATTATAAAGGGAATCTGTTACTTGAACTTCATCAAAATCTACACAAAAATAAGACTTCGCTTTTTTAGGCATAGTAAAGTCTAACATTAATGGTAAAGGATAAATTTCATGTACATATTTAGAGAAAAATTCTTTTTGTACATACTTTGATGTATTAGCAAAATGAGTAATTCCTTTATAACGACTTATGTATTTATGCCCACTGTCGGTTTCAGAATAATTATAATCTAATTTTAATCCACTAGACAGGTAATTGTTTTTTTGATAATTTAGTTTAATACAAGTATCTAAAAAATGAATAGCATAAGGATTCCAAGTAGAATCTTTTACTAACATAGCTCTTAATAAGAATTTTTCTTCATTTAAATTATATTGAAATAAAGAATTAAAATCTTGATGGGTAGGTATATCTCCGTTGGAAAAAGTATTCACTAAATAAATCCAAATCCTTCTATAATTTTGAAAAACACTTTTTTCTTGCTTGGGTAATGAACGAATATAGTTTTCAAGAAATATTTCAGTTGAATGATTTTTTTTAGTATTACAATTTGTAAGAAAAATTCCTACCAGCAAAACATAAAAAGTTTTGAAGGTAAGTTCAAAAATTTTCATTCAGAAAGGTGGTATTTTTTGTTTTTATATTCAATTACCAGATTTTGGTAAGCTAATTTAAAAATAACTTCTTCTTTTTGTTTTTTTTCATTCCAAATAATGATTTTATGATTAGGATAATCAATAGAATAAATTTTATAAATAGTTTCTTTTTTGGGAGAAATCCTAAAAGTGAAAGTATTTTTAAATACATCTACAATAATTTTATGACCAGTTTCAAAACTTGTGAATGAACCATTTAAATTTTCTTTGAGAAAGTACATGTAGTTATAAGCGGCTTTTGTATTAGAGTCAAAAAAATCAAACATTCTTTTGGGGTTGTCAGAAGCACGAATCCCCAAATAGTTATCTTTTTCTTTATCTCCAATTATTGAAATTTTTAATGTATCTTTTTTATCAGAACTCAAATAAAAAAAAGGTTCTTGTTTAATAAAAATTTTTTTTGATTTTGGATTTAAAAGTATCAAACTATCAGTATGATGAATAACCAAAATTTCTTTGGTTTTGTCTGAAACATAAGTACCCATTTGTAATTGTGAATAACTAGTGTAAAAAATTGATACTAAAAAAAAGAAAACGAGAATGTTTATCATAAAATTTATGGGTGCACAAAATTAGCAATTTTTCAAGTTCACAAAATTATTTTTTATCGGTGAATTATGTTTAGGTACGTTCGCTTCTCTCACTACTCAACGACAGCATATGTTTCGGGGAAAAGCGGGCGTTTCGGTACGTTCGCTTCTCTCACTACTCAACGACAGCATATGGATTGGGCATTGAGTAGGCGTAGCCGTACCGAAATGACCATTTTTCGTGGAAAATCGGTTGTTTCGGTATGTTCGCCTCTCTCACTACTCAACGACCGCATATGGATTGGGCATTGAGTAGGCGTAGCCGTACCGAAATGACCATTTTGCGGGGAGAAGCGGTCGTTTCGGTACGTTCGCTTCTCTCACTACTCAACGACCGCATATATATACATAAGGATTGATCATTGAGTAGGCGTAGCCGTACCGAAATGACCATTTTGCGTGGAAAAGCGGGCGTTTCGGTACGTTCGCTTCTCTCACTACTCAACAACCGCATATATATACATAAGGATTGGTCATTGAATAGGCGTAGCCGTATCGAAATGACCATTTTTCGGGGAAGAGCGTTCCAAAGTGAGTTCATTGCAATGCCCAAGCGATAACGAAGCCCACTTCGTTAGGCTCAATGTAAACGAAACAGCCCGAGACTGGGCGTCCAGCCATGGTGTACGCCCAAATAAAACTATTAATCTTTTATTTTCCCTCAATTATGCTAAATTGAATTTCTATAAACATAATAAAAAGTTAAACAAAAGGAAGTTTATAAAATGAAGACAACAAAATTTGTAATTATATCTAAAAAGTTTCTAATTTCGCAGGCTTGAAAATATTGTCAATGGAATATAAAAAAATTAACGATTATGTAGGCTGGGGAGTATTTTTAGTAGCAACGATTGTTTACTTTTTAACCGTAGCCCCAACTGCAAGTTTTTGGGATTGTGGTGAATTTATAGCAGTATCCAATGAATTAGAAGTACCACACCCTCCTGGTGCTCCATTATTCTTATTAATTGGTAGATTATTTGCGATTTTTGCACCTACCTCTGAAACAGTTGCTTTTATGATTAACTTAGTTTCTGTGTTTTCTTCATCTTTTACAGTTTTATTTATTTTCTGGACTATCACAATGCTTGGAAAAAAAATTGTAGCTCCAAATATAGAAAATCCCGATAAAAATACTACCATAGCATTAATGTTTGCAGGAGCTGTTGGTGCATTAACCTGTACATTTTTAGATTCTTTTTGGTTTAATGCAGTAGAAGCTGAAGTTTATGCGATGTCTTCATTTTTTACAGCAATTGTAGTATGGTTAATGTTAAAATGGGAATCTAGGTCTCATGAACCCAATCATTTAAAATGGATTGTTTTAATTGCTTATCTCATGGGTCTTTCTATTGGTGCACACTTGTTAAACTTATTAACCATTCCTTCACTTGCACTCATTTATTATTACAAAAAAACAGAAAAACCTACTACCTTCGGAGTTTTAACTTCACTTTTCATAGGTGCTGTCATTTTAGCAGTAATTCAATACGGTGTAATTCAAATTACTTTTGATATTATTAAATCCTTAGAAATTTTCTTTACGGGTTATGAAACTGAACAAGGCGCTCAACATGGTTTAGGTTTACCTTTCGGTACAGGTATGACCTTAGGACTAGCTACTTTAATTGGTGGTTTAGTATATGGAATTTATTATTCTCAAAAAACTCAAAAACCTATTTTAAATGCGGTTTTAGTTTCTGTTTTAATGATTTATATTGGTTATTCTTCTTACGCTTTGATTTTTATACGTTCACAAGCAAACCCTCCAATAGATGAAAACAACCCTGAAGACGTTATGTCTATGTTGAGCTATTTAAAACGTGAACAATATGGAGACAGACCTTTATTTTATGGTCCTATGTATAACGCTAGACCTACTGAAGACCCAATCAAAAAAGGTAAACCTATTTATATCAAAGTTCCTGGTAAATCAAGATATTTCTTAGAAAGTTTCAGAAAAGAACCAAAATATCCTGCAGGTTCCCAAAGATTTTTTCCTAGAATGCACAGCTCTTCTCATTATAACTCAGGTCTTTTTGGATACTCAAATTTCGTTAAAAATAAAGGTGCTGACCCCAATGACCCCACCGATGACCAGCCCACTGGACAAGAAAACATGAAGTTCTTTTGGAAATACCAAGTTTATCACATGTACTGGAGATATTTCTTATGGAATTTTGTTGGTCGTGAAAATGATATTCAAGATGCAGACTGGGAAGATGGTTTAATTAAAAGACCCGGTAACAACGTCCCTGATTTTTATAAAAAAGATGAAACCAAAAATCATTACTACTTTTTACCTTTAATTTTAGGATTATTAGGATTATTCTGGCATTATTCACGTTCCAAAAAAGACTTTTTAGTGGTTGCTACTTTATTTTTCTTTACTGGTCTTGCTATTATTATCTACTTGAACCAAACACCTTCTCAACCTCGTGAAAGGGATTATTCCTACGCAGGTTCATTCCAAACTTTTTGTATTTGGATTGGTTTGGGAGTTTTAGGATTAAAAGAAATTTTTGAACAAAATAAAATTAAAGTTCCTGTAGCTGTTCAAGGTGGTTTAGCATTGATATTGGTTCCCGGAATTATGGGCGCAGTGAATTGGAAAGACCATTCACGTGCTGGAAATTATGTTGCTCCTGATTCCGCTTATAACTTATTAAATTCTTGCGCTCCTAACGCTATTTTGTTTACCAATGGTGATAATGATACCTTCCCTCTTTGGTATTTACAAGAAGTTGAAGGAGTTAGAACGGATGTAAGAATTGTTAACCTTTCCTTACTAAATACGGATTGGTATATTGACCAATTAAAAAACTTGAAATCTAATGATTCTGAACCTCTTCCCATATCTTTACCTCTTGAACAATACATCGGTGAAAGAAATGCTTTTTCTATGTTCCCCACTCAAGTTATTGAAGTACCTGTTAATAAAGAAGACTTAGTGAAAAATGGTGTAGTCAAAGAAAAGGATTTAGATTTAGTTGAATCTCCAATGTTATGGGAAATCAAATCTCGTAATAATCAATATCTATTGAAACAAGACTTGTTAATCAAGGATATGATTATGACCAACGCAAAACAAGGTTGGAAACGCCCTATTTATTTTGCAATTACCATTCCTCAAAGTAGCTATGTAAATTTAATGGATTATTTCCAATTAGAAGGGTTAGCTTATAGAGTGGTTCCCATAAAAAGTAAAGGCTCTCAATATTCATTTGGTAGAACGGATAGAGAAATCATGAAAGAAAACTTAATGAAAAAATTCCGTTTTAGAGGTTTAGATGACCCATCAATTTTCAATGATGCTAATATTAAGAGGATGGTTGGTAATTTCAGAAGTAATTTCTTCCGATTAGCGATGAGTTATATAGAAGAAAATGAAAATTTAGAAAAAGAGCTTCAAAACCCTAAACTTGACGCTAATAAAAAAGCAGAAATCGAACAGATTATTACAAACAATAAAAAAGAAGCCAAAGAGGTTTTAGACCATGCTCGTAAAGTAATCACAGATGAAGCTGTTCCAACGGAATCCTATAATTTAGCTATTAACGCTAGAGCTTATTTGAAAATCGGAGAAAATCAATCAGCAGATGAATTAATTCAAATTGCAAAAAAACGTGCTTTTGATTCCTTTACTTATGATAAAATTCGTTTCAAAGGAAGAATAGACCCAGAAAGTTTGGATATGTATGCTTGCCAATTAATTATGCGTGCATATACAGAATCTAAAAAGTTTGATAAACTAAAAGCTTTCGCAACTGAATTATCGCAAGTAACCGGTGACCCTCAATATGAACAATACGTTAAACAATTTTTAGGAAACCAAGCTTTAGTGGATTCTGCATTAAAAGAAATGGAATAAGATTTCTTTCCCCTAAAAAAGCCGCCTTATAATAAGGTGGCTTTTTTGTTTTTTAGTAATTATAAATATTTTTTGTTCAATTACATTAATTTGTAACTTCGCAAAAAAAATGATTTTAATGAAACGTTTCATTCTTTTCGGGTTATTTATCTTAGTTTTTTTATCAGCCTGTAAAAAAGAACAACGAAATGAATACAGATTATGTTTTAGAGATGGTGGATAAAGACGAAAATGGAACCATTAATAGTGGAGACTGGATGAATTCAACTGCAACCAACTTTACATTAGATAATAAAGCTCAACTCAATACCACAGTAAATATCAATTTTATTATACCTTGATGGAAAATACGCCCGTTTTTAAAGATTTAAAAGTTATAGAAATCGCTACGGTATTAGCAGCACCTCAAGTAGGTCAGTTTTTTGCAGAGCTTGGTGCAAAAGTTATCAAAATTGAAAACCCTAAAACCCATGGTGATGTAACACGTAAGTGGCTTATTCAGGGAGAAACTGCTAATCCATCAGCATATTTTACTTCTGCGAACCTTGGAAAATATTCTATTGCATTAGATTTATTGGAAGAATATGACCGAGAAATTGTTTATGAGTTTATTCAAAATTCTGATGTTTTAATTATAAATTTAAAACCAGGCGATGCTTCTAAATTAGGTTTAGAAACAGAATTTCTTTTGAAACTCAATCCAAGATTAATTATAGGAGAAATTACAGGTTACGGAGAAAATTCTGATAGAACGGGTTATGATGCAGTAATTCAAGCGGAAGCTGGTTTTATGTATTTGAATAGAGAACCCGGACGATTACCTCAAAAAATGCCCGTTGCTTTTATGGATTTAATGGCTTCTCATCAGTTAAAACAAGCCATTTTAATTGCTTTGTATGAAAGGACTTTTACTAATAAAGGAAAAAAAGTTTCTGTTTCTTTAATTGAAGCGGGTATAGCTTCATTAGCAAATCAAGGAACCGCATTCTTAGTTTCAGGACAAAACCCAGAACCTTTGGGATCTGAACATCCCTCTATTTTTCCTTATGGTGCAATCTTTGAAACCCTTGATAAAAAATTTGTAATGCTAGCGGTAGGTAATGATAAAGAATTTTTAAATTTATGTAAATCTTTAAATTCAGAAGACTTATGCACCGAAGAAAGGTTTCATAACAATCCTCAAAGAGTAAAAAATAGAAAAGTTTTAAAACCTATTTTAGCAAATAAAATTCTTCAAAAAAGTCAAAAAGAATGGATCATAATATGGAATGAATTAAAAATTCCTTGTGCACCCGTGAATGATGTAAAAACCATTTTAGAATCAGATTATGCAAAAGATTTAATTTTTTACCATCAAGGGAAACCCAAAGGATTAAAGACGATAGCATTTAAAGGTATTGCATTGGAAACTGATTTGTTACAAGCACCTTTATTTAACGAGCATAAAAATTCAATTTTGAGTAAGTAAAATTTGATTTTTTTTAATTATCACAAAAAAATATTAATTTTGGCATTTGATTTGAAAGTAATCAAGATATGATTTCAAGAGCATTATTTATAAGTTTAATTTTTTTGTTCAGCAATTTAGAGGCACAATTCTCCAATTTAATTATTGGTAGCGATAACATGGAGCAATTTTTATTGACTGTTGATGGAGAACCCATTAATCAGGCATCTCAGACCCAAGTGAGAGTAGATGGTTTAGCTCCTGGTTTGCATAAATTAATTATTCAAGTTGTTCAGAAAAATGGTTTTACAATCATGGTAAAGTCTAATGTATTTTTAGAAGCTGGAAGCGAATTTTATTATAATTTGAAAAAAAATAATCGTAATGAATACGTTTTAAGGTTGTACAACATGGTTCCAATAGCTTATAATCCTCCAGTGAATAATTTTGGAACACCGCCTCCTAATCAAATTATACCTCAACCCAATATTCCAACAGGAAACAATAATACGGTTATCAACCCTCAAATTAATATTAATATTGGTGGTAATCAAAACACAACGCCACAAGGTAATCCAGTTTTAAATAATCCTAACCCCAATCCTTTACCCGGCTATAATGGACCTATTGGTTGCCCTTATCCTATTTCTGATGCAGCATTTAATGAAATTAAACAAACTATCCAAAGAAATAATTTTGAGAGTACAAAACTTTCTGTTGCAAAACAAGTAATTGGTACTAACTGCTTGTTATCAAAAGATGTCAAAGAAATAATGGACTTATTTAGTTTTGAAAGTTCTAAATTAGAATTTGCTAAATTTGCTTATGGTTATACCTATGATATAGGCAATTATTTTATTGTAAATCAAGCTTTTAATTTTGAATCATCCATTTCTGAATTAGATAGTTTTATCCGTTCGAGAAGGTAAAGTTCAATATTTTAGATAGTTTTAGCTCATAAAAAAATTCTCTTTACATTAAAAAGTAAAGAGAATTTTTCAATTAGGAAGATTTGGGATTATGCAAAAATTGCGAGTGGAAGGATTTGTGAAGGTTTTGCATTACCTTTGGTTACGAAGTATGAACAGTCAATGGATTATACATTGGGGGCGCCAAAATACTGAATCGTTAGCGGTCTTAGACCCGAGCGAAGTGAGGGAGACGCCCTGATAAAAAACTAAAAAGTTATTCTGAGGGGAATTCGCCTTCCCATTTTGCAATGACAACGCTTGCTAAGCAATTACCAATTAAGTTTACGGAAGTTCTTGCCATATCCATAAGTGCATCAATACCGAGAATAACGGCAATAGGCCATTCAGGTAAATCATACATGGTAGCGGCACCCGATAAAATCACTAAAGAAGCTCTGGGTACTCCTGCAACACCTTTACTCATGAGTAATAAAGTTGCCATAATTCCTAATTGTTGGCTCCAAGAAAAATCAATTCCAGCGGCTTGTGCTACAAATATAGTTGCTAAACTTAAATATAAGGTAGTACCATCTAAATTAAAGCTGTAACCAGTTGGAATCACAAAAGAAACAATTTTTCTAGGTACTCCAAAGGCTTCCATTGCGGTCATTGCTTTGGGTAATGCGGCTTCAGAGCTTGCTGTTGCAAATGCAAGTGAGGCGGGGTCAATAACTGCTTTCCAAAATTTAAGAATAGGGATTTTAAGTATTAGCATGATAGGAGTCAATACCAAAAGAATAAATGCAAAAAGAGCTAAATACAATGTGGCTAATAAAATTCCTAAATTTACTAAAATTCCGAAACCCATTTTTCCAATCGTATATGCAATAGCAGCCGCAACCGCAAAAGGTGCTAAATACATAATTAAATGAGTAAATTTAAACATCACTTCCGATAAATCTTCAGCAAAATGAATCATTCGTGTTTTATGAGGTTCACTCACCATCATCAAACCCATAGCAAATAAAATACTAAATACCACAATTTGTAGAACTTGTCCTTCATAAATCATTTTTGCTATATTTTCAGGGAAAATATGAAGTATAACTTCTTCAGTAGTTTGTTTGGGTTTGGGTTTAGCTTCTTTTAAAGCTTTTTGGTCATATAGTAAGGTATATTCTTTGGAGAGTGTATCTACTTTGAAACTTAAAAGGTTAGGGTCATATTGAAGGTTTTCTTTTTTATCTTGTTTGTGTATTCCAGCACCAGCTTTAGAAAAATTAATGGCAATCAATCCTATAAATAAAGCTAAAGTGGTTGCAATAGTAAAATAAAGTAAAGATTTCCAACCCATTCTTCCTACTTGTTTAATATCAGAATGCCCTGCAATTCCCACCACTAAGGTACCAAAAAGTAAAGGAGCAATAACGGTTTTAATGAGCTTTAAAAATACTTTTGAAATCACGTTGAGTTCAATAGAAAATTCTGGGAGGTCTGTTCCTAAGGCTAGCCCAACAATCATACTAATAAAAACCCAAACCGTTAAGGAGGATTTTACCAATCCGTAATATAAAAATGTAGATACTCCCACCCATCGAATAAAAATTTCAGCAACTTTAGGTACTTGAATATCTAATCCATAAATTAAAACAATTAGGAATGCGTTTATGAGAGAGCCAATGATAACGGCTAAATTAGCAATTTTAAGATTTTTCATTTTTATCAGTTGAGTGATTAATTTTTTCGTAAGCGTTTATGATTTTGGTAACTAAGGGATGACGAACTACATCTTGAGTATTAAATAATACAAAGCCAATTCCTTCTACATTTTTTAAAAGTTTAACGGCTTGTATAAGGCCTGATTTTTGAGATTTGGGTAAATCAATTTGAGACTGGTCTCCGGTAACTATGATTTTTGATTCTTGACCTAAACGAGTTAAAAACATTTTCATTTGTGTTTCAGTGGCATTTTGAGCTTCATCCATAATAATAATGGATTGATTTAAAGTTCTACCACGCATATAAGCCAAAGGCACAATTTCAATGATATTTTTTTCTAAGTAACCATTGAGTTTTTCGGGTCCAATCATATCTTCCAAAGAATCATAGAGAGGACGGAGATAGGGGTCAATTTTTTCTTTTAAATCACCGGGTAAAAACCCAAGGCTTTCTCCTGCTTCAACAGCAGGTCTTACTAAAACAATTTTTTTATATTTTTTTTCTTTTAAACCTTTTACAGCTAAAGCAACGGCAATGTAAGTTTTACCTGTACCTGCTGGCCCCACTGCAAATATAATATCATGATTTTCAACAGTTTCAACTAATTTCTTTTGTCCAGGAGTTTTAGGTTTTATCCATTTATCGTTAAATCCTTTAATTATAGAATCTTTATCTACATCAGACCATTCCTTTTTACCAGAAATAATTTGTTTGACTTTAATAAATTCGGGTTGCCCATATTTTTTTACTTCTTGATATAAACTTTCAATGATTTGTAAAATTTTTTGAATTTTTTCGGGTTCCCCTAATACTTTAATTTCAGTACCTCTTGCAATGATTTTGGTATCTGGGTAGGTTTGTCTTAAAAAATCCAGGTAGCTATCATTGGGCCCAAAAAAGTGTAAAGGATTAATTTCTTCTAATTGATAGTTCAGTTCAAAAATATCTTTTTTTTCTTCCACTCAGTTTTTTGAGGCAAATATCTAAAAAAAATTTGATAAATGCTAATAGAATTCTTAATTAAGAAGTAAATATTCCAACTATTATTCTACATTTAGGCTTAATTAGCTACCCAATTTTTCACTTTGGTGAATTTTTTTATCTTGGTTTTGTTGATTGTAGGTTAATAAGAATGCACAAAATGTAATGGATAAAGCGAAAATCATATAATCATTCGGATTATTTTTCGGGAAATCTATATAATCATTAATTCCTACTTGGTACATTAATCCGGCGGTCATTAAGGAAATTAACAAATTTTTTAAAAAGAGTTTTATCGTTGCCATAAATTTTGCTTTAAAATTATTGCAATATACAATAAAAATTTGAAAAGTCAAAATTTTAATTATACATTTTTATAAAATACCCATTTTATGGCATCTTTAAAAGAATATTTTTTTCCATAAAGAAGGATTCCTACTCTAAAAATTCTAGCAGAAAGCCAACCTAATCCAATTACACCAAGAATTAATAATATTTGAGATAAAATTAACTGAAACCAAGGTACATCAGTAGCGGCAAGCCTTATCATCATGGTTATAGAAGAAAATAAGGGAAATATTGACATAAAAATAGCAAGGCTTCCATTGGGATTTTGAATAAAATTACCAATTAATAAAATAGGTATTAAAACCGGAAAAATCACCATTAAAGATAATTGCTGAGCGTCTGACTCGTTATCAATCATAGCTCCAATAGCGGCAAATAAACTTCCATACAAAATATATCCACCCAAAAAGTAAAAAATAAAATGAAAAATCAAACTGATTTTAAAACTATTGATAGCAAAATATACTTCATTCATGATATTTTGCATTTCGGATTTTGTAATCCCTTGTTGTTCATTAATGGTTACTTCTGTACTAATGAAAAAGCTCAGAATCAAATTAAATAACAAAATGGTAATTACCCAAATAGAAAATTGCGTTAAACCTACTAATGCTATTCCCACAATTTTACCAATCATTAATTCAATGGGCTTTACAGTAGAAACTATAATTTCCATAATTCTATTGCTTTTTTCTTCCACCACTCCTCTCATTACCATAGAGCCATACATCAATAAAAACATGTAAATTAAAATTGCCATAATGTAGCCAATACCTACTGCTAATATAGCTGATGTTTTTTCTTCTCCTTCATCTAAAATTTTTACTGTATTGACATCTAAATTAAAGTTAAGAAGTTCTTTTTGTTCTTTTGAGATATTAGCCTGATTTAATTTATATTCTGAAATTTGATTTTTTAAATGCGACTTAATTTTGCCTAACAAACTAATCGATAAAGATTTTGAACTGTAAAGTGTAACATTCAATGTTTTAGGGTCAAATGATTCTGGTATTACCAATATCGCTTCATTCTCTTTATTTTTAATTTGATTTTTCCCTTCCGCTAAACTGTAATTTGCTGATTTATAATAAATTTCAGAAGTATTCATAGACTCAAGGTTTGAAACCAAAAGATTTTTTTCATCAATTACCCATACCGTTATTTTCTCGCTATCACTAGACCAACTTGTAATAAGGGCAGGCAAAACTCCCAATAAGATAAAACCAATTGGCGTTAAGATTGTTGCAATAATAAAAGTTTTTTGACGAACTCTTGTCAAATATTCTTTTTGTAGAACAATTCCAATATTTTTGAACATATTTTAGTTTTTAAGAATTTGGGCTGGGTTACCCATCACCGAATTACCTTTTTTAACAGATTGTAAAACTACTGAACCCGACATCACTACAACCCCTTCTTCCATTTTTAGTCCTTGATGAATAGTTGCATTATATCCAATATAAACATTTTTATCCATTACCACATTTTGCCCAATAATCACTCCAGATTGTATATCACAACTTCTGTTGATTTGCGTATTTGCCCCTATGCTAACATGGCTTCCTATAAAAGTATCTGCTTCAATACTTACATTTTCACTAATACTACAAAAAGGACCTATCATAACACCATTGGCTAAAGATGCTGATTTGGCAATATATGATGTTGGGTGAATTACTGAAATGGGATGTTTTTTACAGGATTTAAATATTTTTTGTGATACCTCCAGCCTCTTTGAAGCATCTTTCACTGCTATAAAATATTGAATATCTGGCTTTTTTAATAACTCTAAATAAGTTTTGTCTTCATAAAAGCCTAAAACGGGTATATCTAAAATTTCAGAAACCTCAGGATTCTCTTTTTCTGATAAATAACCATAAATAACAGCCTGTTTTTCTAACAAATATTCGGTTGCTGTCTGGGCTGCTTCATTGATTCCTATAATTATAACCACTAAATTATCCATCATGCAAATTTAGGCAATTTATGAATATATAAAAAGTATGATAATTTTTTGGGTGTTCCCCTTGGGGGATATTTTCCAAAAAGCTAAAAAAAATTAAATAAGCAATGAATCAACTTATAACAAAAAAACAAATTCAATTATTCGTAATTTTGTAAATAATGCTCAAATTATCCTTATATTTTAGTACATATTGGATTTTATTTAGTTTTTGTCAATCACAGACAGTATTTTCTACTAACTGGAATATTAGGCATGGACTTCCCACAAATACAATCTATAAAATGGCTAAAGACAGTTCAGGTTTTTTATACTTAGGCACAGAACTAGGACTTTACCAATTTAATGGAATTCAATTTCAGCCAATACCTTTTAAAAATCATCGTTCTTTTGCAGTTTCAAGTATTGTTTTTGATAAATCAAATCGTATTTGGTGTAGAAATTTTTCTAATCAAATTTTCTTTACAGAAAATGATACCATGTATTATTTTGAATCGTTTGAAAAGCATTTATTTAAAGAAGGTAACATCTTAGATATTTTACCTTTCCAAGAGGGTATTTTGATTTTGACTTTTCAACAAGTTTTTTATGTTACTACCCGTACTATTCACCAAATAGCTCAAATTGCAGAACTAGAAAGTTTCATGGTTTTAAATGATTCTTCTGTATTTTTAACTGATGCAAATGGATTCGTTTATCAACTCCAATCCCAAAAATTGAATAAATTATACCAATTACCTTATGGAAAATATCATTTAACAAATTATCAAAACAAAGTACTTGCAGTTCCTAAAAACCATAAAGAAAACTTTATTTGGATTTTGGGAAAAACCCCAAAAAAATATTGTGATTTACCTTCAAGCATTAATAGTTATGTAAATAATGTATCATCGCAGAAGGATTTCCTATTTATTAATACCAACACGGGTTTAAATTTTTTTGATGGTAAAAATTGGCAAATAGTGTTAAAAGAAGCAAGAATTTCTGATGTAATTCAGGATTTTCAAGGTAATACATGGATTAGTAGTTTAGATAATGGGCTTTATAGAATTGCAGATTGGCGAGTTCGTTTTGTTTCTGAATGGAATACGCAAAATCAATTTACCTGTATTGCTCAATCTCCTAGAGGAATATTTGTGGGAACTAAAGATGGATATATTTACGAATTAGAATATTCAAGTAGAAAAATTAGAGAATGGGACACAAAAGTAAGAAATGAAATAGAGTTTATAAAATTAGATTCTGTCAATGGGAACTTGTATTGTTCACAAGGTGTATTTTTTAAAAGCAATCCCCATCAATTTTTACAAACTTACTACGGTAAATCTTTACATTTTGACCAATTTGGGAATCTTTATTTTTCTATTCATAATTTGGCAGGGTTTCAAAAAATACAGGAAAATCCATACTTTTTTACTGATGATTTAAAAAAAGTAACTTCTTCCATTGAATATTTTATATTTCATAATGATCGTAGTCGTTGTAACTATTTTGATACCGTCAAAAATGAACTTTGGATTGGTTATGCTACTAACTTAATTTTGAGAAAATCCAATGGAAAAGAATACATTATCAAGGACTTTGACAATAATTCATTATATTGTACTTCTATCACTAAAGATAGCAAAGGAAGAATTTGGGTTTCAACAATTCAAAATGGAATTTTATGTTTTCAAGATACTATTCCTATTTTTCACTTCACTCAAAAAAATGGTTTATCTGGAGAGTTTACTAAAAAACTAATATCCTCAGGAGAATTTATTTTTTCAATCTCTGAAAAAGGAGTTGATAAAATTCATATTGAGAATGTTCAAATTCACCATCTTAGCAGAAGTTTAGGAATTGAACAATTGAGTTGGTTAGATGGAATTTACTCTCAAAAGGGTTTGTATTTAGTTACTTCAAGTGGATTATTGTATTTGCCTGATTTGTATTATTCCAATGAAATTTTACCTAAAATTTGGTTCAATAACCTTCCCAATAAAACAGTTCAATACAATAAAAATGATATTCAATTTAATTGGAATGTTCTGAGTTTTCGCAAAGGGTCTTCTTTGATGGCTTTTTATAGATTACTTCCCGATACAACTTTTCATAAAATTAATATTGAACTTGGAGAAGTTTGGTTTAATTCTTTAAATTATGGTGAATACGAATTTGAATTCATAGTACCCGAAGCCAATTATTCTTTTTCTTACAGTTTTACTATATATGAACCTTTTTGGCTATCAAAGTGGTTCATTTTCCTATCAATTATTTTTATTGCTTTCGTAGTTTATTTCATAGTTAAATTTGAACAAAATAGACAAAGAAAAAAACAACTTCTGAAAGAAAAACTTATTTTCTCCCAATTGACTGCATTAAAAGCTCAAATGAATCCACATTTTATTTACAATATTCTAAATTCTATTCAAGGACTCATTTATGGTGGAAAAAAAGAAGAAGCTTCTGAATACATAGGTTTATTTTCAGATATGATGCGCAAAGTACTAGAAGTCTCTTCAAAACAATACATTCTTTTACACCACGAAATTGAAATGTTAAAAACCTATTTAGAGGTAGAAAAATTAAGAATGAAGGATTTGGAGTATCTGATTGAATTAGAAAATAATTTAGATTTATTAAAAATTCAAATTCCTTCTATGATAATCCAGCCATTTGTAGAAAATGCTATTAAACATGGATTATACCATAAATTAGGTAGCAAAATACTCAAAATTTTTATTTATCAAAAAACGGAGAAAACGCTTTTTATTGAAGTAATTGATAATGGAATTGGAAGAAAAAATGCTGAAAAAATTAATTCTAAAAGACAGAATCATAAATCTTTTTCAACACAAGCAATTTATTCAAGAATTGAACTGTTTAATGAGTTAAGTGACGCACAAATACACTTAAAAATTATTGATTTATACGATAATGAACAACCCTCAGGAACTAAAGTTTTAATAACCATTGAAGAAAAATATACATGAAAATAATTATTGTTGATGATGAAATGAATGCAAGGCTTTTATTAAAAAGCATGATTAATGAATACTTTGAAGGTATCCAAATATTAGATGAAGCAGATAATATACCTGATACAGTAAAAAAAATTCATGAGCATAAACCTGATTTGGTTTTTTTAGATATAGAAATGCCCAGTTATACAGGTTTAGAAATTTTAGATTTTTTTGATAAATCTTCTATTTCCTTTGAAATAGTTTTTGTAACTGCTTATTCTGAATTTGGATTAGAAGCCTTCGATTTAGATGCTGTTGATTATCTTCTTAAACCTATTAGAAAAGAAAAATTACAAAGAGCTATTGAACGCGTTAGAAAAAAAATAGAAGCAAAAAAAATGAATGAAAATGATTTATTACAAAATCCTTTAATATTAGATAAGATTGCTTTACAAACCAATCAGGGTATTAATTTTATTGAACCCAGCGAAATTATTTATCTAAAAGCGGAAGGTGCTTATACTCAATTTTTTTTGGTGGATAAGAAAATTACTGTTTCTAAAACTCTTAACCACTATATAAAACTTGAAGAGAAAGGATTTTTTATGAGGGTACATCGTAGTTATATCATCAATATAAACCATATTCAACGAGTATATAAATTTGACAGAACAATTGTCATAATGAGTGACCAAAAAGAAATTCCTATTTCACAAGATAAAAAAGACGCTTTATTTAAAATTATTGATCAATTTAAAATTTAATCCACCAAAAATAATCCAACATTCACCAATTAAAACCCCGTATTCACTAGACCGTTGAATTATGAATAAAACACTAGGTTAAATTTGTACTTGAATATCATTAAAAAATGAAAAAATATTTTTTAACATTGATTGCATTTAGCTTTTTTATTAGTGCTAATGCTCAAATTACAAGACATTACGTAAGTAACACAGCAACCGGAAATAACAACGGAAGTAGTTGGCAACATGCCTACACTAATTTACAAGTAGCATTAGACCAGATTCCTTTTGCACCAGGTGATTCTGTGGAAATTTGGGTACAAACTACATCTATTGATTATATTCCAACGGATTCTATTGGATTTATAGCCAATGATGAAAGAAATTGCTTTTTTAATATTCCAGTTACACAAAAAACCGTGTTTTTATATGGTGGATTTAGAGGTTTTGAAACAGACCTCTCACAAAGAAATCTTAATAGCAACTTTCAAAAAACTGTTTTCAATGGTGATATTGGTACTACAGGTGTGAATACAGATAATATTAAACGTATGTTAAGAATTGAAGCTGTTATTAATCCTACTTCATGGATTCACATAGACGGTTTTATATTTAAAAATTGCTATGGAGAAGTCTTTAATTATGGTTCTAGTTTATATAGTTTTAGAGAAAATGTAAAAATTAAAAATTGTGAATTTCAGTACAATAATACTGTTGGTAGAGGCGCTGCTATATATATGTATGGAAATTCAGTTATTGAAAATTGCACTTTTTTAGACAATACAGCAGGGCAATATGGAGGCGCAATTAATTTTACTAATGGTGATAATCAAATTGTAATGAATTGTAGATTTTATAATAATACTGCATCTGGTGATTATGGAGGAGCTATTAAAGTTGATTATGCAACCAATGCTTATTTTATTAATTCAATTTTTTACGCAAATTCTGCGTTTTTTGGTTCTGCTATTCAAACTTACTATTCGAAAATTCATGCAATCAATTGTAATTTTATTCAGAATGATGGCGGTTCAATCATAAGTAGTGCTACAAATAATCATCATCGTATAATCAACTCCATTTTTTATAAAAATACGATTTCTAATAATGTTGTTCATAATTCTTTAGGATCAACTACTTTAGAAAATTGTTTAAGTGATACAGTTTTAACAGGTTACCTAGATGGAGGAAATAATTTAGTTGGTAATCCTATGTTTAAATTTATGACTTTAAACCTTCCTCATACTTATTTATTAGAATTACAACCTTGTTCTCCTTGTATTAATGCAGGAAACAATACTGTATTAGATTCTTTAATCGCTGCAAATTCTTATCATATCCAAAGTATTGATTTCAAAGGAAGAGATAGAAAATATGACGGAATTGTAGATATTGGTACTTTTGAATATTTTAAAGACTCTTTAACCGATAGTGGTTATGGTGCTTTATATGTTTCTCCAGTCTCTGTATTTTATACACACCCTGGTGCTTTGGATAGTGTTCATGTTTATAATTGTAATACACAACAAATTATACAATCTTTTAAAGCAAATTCCTTTACTGGTGTTTTTGATCCAGGAGTTTCTGGTTCTTATGCATATATTTATCAGTATAAAAATACCAATTGTTTAGATACCACTTCTTGTTATTCTTTAATAGTTACACCAACTTCCAACAGCAAATCATTATATTCAGACATTAAAATGTATCCCAATCCTTCACAAAATACTGTTTATTTAGAAAATTTAGTAAATATTCAGCAAATTCAATTCATTGACATCACAGGAAGGCAATTACTTAACATTCAAAATCCTTCTGAAAAATTGGAAATAAATGTTTCCGATTGGAATCAAGGAATTTATTTTGTTCAAATATTGGATAAAAATGGCGAATTCTATTTCCTAAAACTCATTGTGAATCATTAATAAAAAAAACCGAGAGCATAGTATTATTTAGGCTACTTTATTATTAAAGTAGCCTTGTTATTTTAATTACAGTTTAAGTATCAAAAGAAAAAAGTTGTACAAAAATTTTGAATAACTTTTTGATTATTTTAAATAGCTTCTACAGACTTTACTTCGGGAACCATTCTGGTTAGTAAAGCTTGGATACCTTGTTTCAAAGTAATTAATGAAGAAGGGCAACCGGAACAAGAGCCTTTCAAATGTAATTTAACTACACCATCTTCAAAACTTTCAAATGTAATATCCCCACCATCCATAGCAACGGCTGGGCGTATCTCATTATCAATCAAGGATTTAATTTTATCAATTATATCATCACCATAAGTTTGTTGAGTTTCTTCATAACCCTCAATTAATGGTTTAGATGTTTCTAAAAATTCATGGATTACTTTTTTGATTTCTGGAATAATATTTTCCCATTTTACATCATCAGTTTTAGAAACAGTAACAAAATTTCTTTTAAAGTTGTCACGAGAAAACATTACACCAGTAACATAATTCAAAGAAAATAGATTTTTTGCTAATTCTGATTTTTCAGCACTTTCTGCATTAGGAAAATCATATGTCGGAAAAGATTGTTGATAATCTTCTGTAATAAATTTAATACTACTAGGATTGGGTGTTAATTCTGTATAAATATTCATAATGGTTCAAAGTCATTTGAAAGCCATTACAAAATTACAAGAAAATAAGTTCTAAAAAAACAGGGTTGTCAATTCTTTTTTAAAAAATTCAATAGTAGTTTTAAAAGGAGGAGCATTTTCTTCTTTCAAGGCTAATAAAATGGCATTTGCTAATTCTAAAGCAGGTTCTTGAGGAGTATATTTTGCAGCCAAATCATCAATCAATTTAATATAAGTATTTTTGGTATTCACTAGCATTTTCCAAGCAATTGGTGAAACATAAAGCTGTTGAACAACGTTATATTCAAATTCTTCATTGATTTCTTTAATCATTAATTCATGGAAATTCGCTAAGGTTCTATTATGAGGATTAAGCCTTGGAAAAATAGAATAAGGTTGAATACGTTCTAAAAATAGAACACAACGTTCATAAGCTTGTAAACGTAATGGTATAACTTTATCTTGAAGGTTTAACTTCATTTTATTAGAAGTTTCTTTCTCTAATTTTTCATTTTGTAAATAATGAATAAGATAAGTTGCACCCATTGCCGCCAAAGCTGGAATAGTATATTTTATAATTTCTAATAAATTTTCGTTCATACGATGGTATCAATAACTTTTAAATCAAAAATTTGTTCAAAATAAGGTGAATTATTGGATAAACTCAAATTATTTTCTTTTTTGAATTGCCAATTTTCTTTTTTAAATAAAGTAAATCGTGCAGGATTTCCTACTTTTATTTCATTTTTTAGTTGCGGAAATAAATAACTAGGTTTTTGGGTTAGGGTTAAAATTACATTTTCTAAAGATGTAAATTTAGAAAATACAGGAACAGAAGTTTGTAAATTAATGATGCCAGGCTCTGACAAAGCAAATTCTAAATTTTTATCTTCAGTGATTACAGGATAATGTAAAGAAGCTAAACCCTGCAAATTAGGAATATAATTTAAAATTTGATTTTGGTTTTGTTCATCTCTATAAGGTGGAAAAACTTTACCTAAAACATTATAATTTAAACAAGCAGATTCATTGAAAAAAAAGTAATTACTTGCAATATCAGCGGTTACAGGAAACCCATTGTTTTGAGCTTGCAAAATTAATTCCCAACCTTCTTGAGTAGTAACTGGAGAAAAATGTATTTTTGTAGGAATATATTTTAAAATTTCTAAGGTTTGAACAATGATAAGGGTTTCAGAAATTTTGGGAATACCCTTAAAACCTAACTGCAATGCAATACCAGAATCATTAACTTGACCATCATTAAAAAAAGGCAAGTGTGGGTTAATAATAAAAGGCAAATCAAATTGTTGAAGGTACTGAAGAATACGAATTAATAAATTGGCATCCGTTATAGGATAATTACCATTAGAAAATGCTATTGCTCCAGCTTGAGCCAATAAACCCATTTCTGTCAAATCCTTTCCATTCAAATACTGGGTAGCAGCAGCAACAAAATGAAATTTTACAGGTAAATTTTTGGTTAATGCTTTTAAAGAAATCAAAGATTCAGGAGTATCAATGGAAGATAACGCAGTAGGCAAGCAAATTATATCTGTAAAACCTCCAGCTTTAGCTGCTAATGATAAAGATTCTAAAGTTTCTCTTCTTTCGTCTCCGGGAATAGTTAAGGGTAAA
>CALLMJ010000152.1 GCA_938006875.1 uncultured Bacteroidia bacterium | reverse complement strand
TTAGCCTCATCATTTTTTTTGCATTTTTGCTTCTTTACGTAAGGCTTCCGCTTCTTTAATACGCCCTTGCTTTTCGTACAAATCGGCTAAATTATTACAAACAGTAGTATAATTCGGGTGTTCTTTGCCCAGTACTTTTTCATAAATCGCTTTGGCTTCTTTATACAAAGGTTCAGCTTCACTATAACGACCTTGAGCTTTGTATAAAGCGGCTAAATTATTGCAAGATTGAGCATAATCGGGGTGTTCTTTGCCCAGTACTTTTTCTCTTATCGTTTTGGCTTCTTTATACAATGCTTCGGCTTCACTGTAACGACCTTGGGAAGAGTATAACCCCGCTAAATTATTGCAAGATGTTGCATAAGAAGGGTGTTCTTTGCCCAGTACTTTTTCTCTTATCGCTTTGGCTTCTTTATACAAAGGTTCAGCTTCACTATAACGACCTTGAGCTTCGTATATACTGGCTAAATTATTGCAAGATAAGGCATAATCGGGGTGTTCTTTGCTCAGTACTTTTTCTCTTATCGCTTTGGCTTCTTTACACAATGCTTCGGCTTCACTATAACGACCTTGAGCTTCGTATATACTGGCTAAACTATTGCAAGATTGAGCATAATCGGGGTGTTCTTTGCCCAGTACTTTTTCTCTAATTGCCTTTGCTTCTTTATACAAAGCTTCGGCTTCACTATAACGACCTTGAGCGTCGTATAAATAGGCTAAATTATTGCAAGATTGAGCATAATCGGGGTGTTCTTTGCCCAGTACTTTTTCTCTTATCGCTTTGGCTTCTTTATACAAAGGTTCAGCTTCACTGTAACGACCTTGGGAAGAATATAACCCCGCTAAATTATTGCAAGATGTTGCATAAGAAGGGTGTTCTTTGCCCAGTACTTTTGCTCTTATCGCTTTGGCTTCTTTATACAAAGGTTCAGCTTCACTGTAACGACCTTGGGCTTGGTATAACGACGCTAAATTATTGCAAGAAGTAGCATAAGAAGGGTGTTCTTTGCCCAGTACTTTTTCTTCAATCGCATTGGCTTCTTTATACAATGCTTCGGCTTCACTATAACGACCTTGGACTTCATATAATCCCGCTAAATTATTGCAAGATGCTGCATAATCAGGATGTTCTTTGCCCAGTACTTTTTCTCTTATCGTTTTGGCTTCTTTATACAAAGGTTCAGCTTCACTGTAACGACCTTGAGCGTCGTATAAATAGGCTAAATTATTGCAAGCAGTAGCATAGTCTGCACTATTTTTTCCAAATTCTTTTGCGGCTTGCAGTCTTACTTTTTCAAAAATAGCAATGGCTTCTGTGTACTTGCCTGCTTGGTATAAAGAAATACCTTGCTCGTTTAGCTCTTCCCAAGATTGGGCAAGAGCAAATTGAGATAATAAGAAAATTGCAAATGAAACCATGATTTTTTTCATAATATTAAAGATTTTGGTTCTAAATGACTCTGTTTGCAAATATAGATATAAAATTTTTAATTTTAAAATTTTTATGCAAAATTATAAAAAATATTTCGTGTAATGTAAATGTATTAAACTTTTTTGATAATACCCCCCCATTTTAATCCTTAAAAACTATTTTCATATTTTCATCTTTTAAAATGATTTTACCATAAGAATTTAATTTTATACTTTCTAAAACTATTGAACTTTTGGCATCTAAATCCACTTTCAATTCTTGTTGATGATAAATATGTTTTAAACAGAGATAATATGCATCTGTTTCATTAAGTGGTGAAAGTTCTATTTGGATAGATAGGTTTTTGGGATAAATTTTATATATTTGCTTGGCAAATTCATAGGCGGAAAAATGATTTTTAAATTGAGTTTCAAATTCTTTTTTATTGGAATAGATTAAAATCAAGGAAGTTAAAATTCCTATTCCTAAAGTTAAGAAATGTCGCTTGGGCAATTCTACCCAAAGAAAAAGTATAGGAAATAGAAATGATAAAGGCATAAAAGCTTTAGCAGGAAATGAAGTCAATAAACCAAAAGAGATAATCATCATTAAATAAATACTAAATATTTTACTTTCAAAATTCCATTTTCTTATTAAAATTATGAAAAAAAATATCGTAATAAATAAACCAACCGAATAATGAATATTCCAGAAATCTGGAAATTGCCAAATTTGATTAAAAAATTTTAATTGATAATTCCAAGTATTTTTTTGATAATAAGCTCCACTCAATAAATCTTTTGGGTTTAAGAAAAGAAAAATGGGTAAATACAGAATGCTAGAGCCAAATCCGGTTAAAATTATGGTTTTCAATAGTTTTTGTTTGTAATTGAGTATCCAAAAAGGAATCAAAAAAAACAAACCTGAAGGTAAAGTATAAAGCAGTAAAATTTGAAGTATAATAGTTTCATAAAAAAACTTGGTATTCCATCTTCTTTCATAAAAAACAAAAATTATCCATGATAGTAACATTCCTAATTGGTAACCTCTACCAAGGAAGGAGTGTATAAAATTAACATATAATAATCCAAACAGTAAAATTGCTAATAAAGATTTTGTAAAATTTTGGGATTTATAGTAAAGCCAGATAAATAATAGAAAATCTAAACAAAATGCAAAAAAAATAGAGGGTAAACGTAGAGCCCAAATAGGTTCAAGAAAAGAAAAAATTAGGGAAATAAGGGTTTGTAAAATGTGGTTTCCATGAATAGGGTAATAGGAAATGATTACAAAAAATCCTCTTTGTACAAATTCTTCCCAAATGTAAATTTCATCGTAAGTCAAAGAATATTGAAATACAAAGTAAATACGTAATGAAGTGAATGTTAAAAAAGTTATACATAAAGTCCATTTTTGAGCATTTTTTAAATGATTTAATAAATTAAATACTTTTTGAATTAGGTTTTGATAGATTTTCCATTGAACTTCAATTTGAAAAATTAATTTTGACCTAATATTGTAAATCCAAATGAAAAATAAAAAAACAGTAGCAAAAAAAATTGATAAAAGGTACTTTAAAATTTCAAATTTGTAAGGAGTTAAAATTTGATTTTTAAGCTTTTCAATTTGATGTTCAGACTGGGTATAAGGCAAAAGAAAGGAAATTAGAGTTTCATAATTTTTGAACAAGGTAATAAAATAATATAACCCGGTTAAAAAACCCAATAGAAATGATACCGAAAATATATAAAATGCTAACCTAATTTTCATAGTGATAAAAAAACCGTTGAAATTCAACGGTTTTGATTTTATTAAACTTTTTGTGGTTCTAAGTTTTTGATTCTTAATTGTTCCACAATATTGATTGCAGAATATAAATCTTCAAAATATTCTTTAATGATATTAAAATCGTTCAAAGTTTGGAAAATTTTGGGTTCAAATAATTTACGTTTTAACTCCACAGCAAAATAAGCACGATTACCGTGAAAAGAAAAATATAAATTATGTTTAGAGCGTTGAGAAAAATTGAACATTTGTGTCATAAAAGCCTCTGTAAAAATTTCTTTTACAGCTTTTTCGTCGTTAGAACGTATTTGAAAAATACTTTCAAATTGGGTATGATTAACATGAACAACAGGAAGTGTTTTATTGATTGTTTTGAGATTTAAATTGGCTTTTGGCAGTACAATAATTTCCTGAGGAAGCTGCATGTTGGTTTCAGCAACCAAAAATAAACCATGGAAAACATAGTCCAATTTAGCGTTATAACCTTTTCCAGATGCAACATCTAATTCACAAAACTGAATTTGCATTCCATCGATTTGCCCCCAAACAAAATCATCACCATAATATCTTTTGTAAGTACCGTTAAATAATGCACTATATTTAAAATCGCTTAGGTTAATTTTTTTATATGCATTATAATGAACAGACGGGTCCACTTGATTAATCATTCTTTCAATAACAAGATTTTTAAAATCTTTATAGAATTGTTCATTTCCCCTATAAGACTTTACAATAATCCAAGCGAAAGCTGAATAACTAATGGTAAACAAAATATGGAAACCATAACTCAAATCAAAATGCCAGCACATATACATAGATGCTGCATAAACTGTAAATAATAAAATCTCTAAAATTACAATTTGTGTAACAATATTCTTTCTTTTTTTGTCTAGAAAAATTAAGTCACTTTGTAATTCCGTTTCAAAAAACTTTTTTAATTCATCAATACTTTTCATAATAGTTAATCTATGTTTAAATTTTTAAATTTCAAATTTAATTCCTTGAGCTAAAGGAAGTTGAGTAGAATAATTTATAGTATTGGTTTGTCTTCTCATATAGACTTTCCAAGCATCAGAACCGGATTCTCTACCTCCACCCGTTTCTTTTTCACCACCAAACGCACCGCCAATTTCTGCACCTGATGTTCCAATATTCACATTAGCAATTCCACAATCAGAGCCATTAACCGATAAAAATCTTTCTGCTTCTAATAAATTTTGTGTAAAAATAGCAGAAGATAAACCTTGAGGAACACTATTTTGAATAGCAATAGCTTCGTCAATAGAATGATATTTCAGCAAATACAATATCGGTGCAAAAGTTTCTTCTTGAACTGAATGATAATGATTCTCTGCTTCTACTAATGCAGGAACTACATAATTACCCTCTAAATGATTACCACCAAAAATTAATTTACCTCCTTCTTCTTGTACCAACTTTAATCGGTTCATCATATTATTAACAGCTTGTTGATTAATTAATGGCCCTATTAATGTATTGGCTTCTAATGGATTACCAATTTTATTTTTTAATGATTCATAGGCTTTCATCAAGGAATTTTTTACTTTATCGTAAATGGAATGATGAACAATCAACCTTCTGGTAGAAGTACATCTTTGCCCACAAGTACCTACAGCACCAAAAATTACAGCTGGTATAGCTAAATCCAAATTTGCATTTTCGGTGATAATGATAGCATTATTACCACCAAGTTCTAATAAACTTCTTCCTAATCTTTTGGCTACTTCGGTAGCTACAATTTTTCCCATTCTTACCGAACCCGTTGCAGAAACTAATGGAACTCTTTTATCTTTTGAAATGAATTCACCGACTTTGTAATCACCAATCACTAAAGTAAAAATTCCGTCAGGTAAATCATTGTTTTTAACTATTTTTGATACAATATTTAAACAAGCAATAGCTGTTAAAGGAGTTTTCTCGCTGGGTTTCCATAAAGTAACATTTCCACAAACTGCTGCAATCATAGCATTCCAAGCCCAAACCGCAACAGGAAAATTAAATGCTGAGATAACCCCTACAATCCCTAATGGATGCCATTGTTCATACATTCTATGAGCAGGACGTTCAGAATGCATGGTTAATCCATATAATTGGCGAGATAATCCCACAGCAAAATCGCATATATCAATCATTTCTTGAACCTCCCCTAGACCCTCTTGGTAAATCTTACCCATTTCATAAGAAACTAACCAACCTAAAATTTCCTTATTTTTTCTCAATTCTTCACCAATTTGTCTTACAATTTCGCCACGTTTAGGGGCAGGTACATTTTTCCAAATTTCAAAAGCCTTTTGAGAAGCCTCTATACACTTTTCGTATTCATTTTCGTTTGCATATTTTACTTTGGCTATTAATTGACCGTCAACAGGAGAATGTATTGAATGATATTGATTTCGATTATTCAGTTTTTGGCTACCAATATATGCACATTCGTTTTCTTTTTTGATTCCTAAAAAACGAAGTTTTTTTTGAATTTCTGTTTCCTGAACTTTAATTATGCTATTCATTTCGCTACTTTTTTAATAACGTTATAACTTGCAAATATAATATAATTTTTTTAACAACCAAACAAGAAAATAAATTTGTTGATAAAGTTTTATAAGAGAATTTGGGCGTTTCCCTCATGCTTCGCATTCGGGGCGGGCTCTGCTTTTCGATTTGGTATTTCGGTAAACTCAATGTATCACAATCCTTTTTCAATTTTTTCAAGAACATCAAAAGGCATTGCTAAACCCGACACATCCCTCACACTCACAAAGCAATTTCATTGTTTTTTAGTTTATTTTTCGTTTTTTTTAATTTCCCAATAATTTATTTAGAAGCATTTTAATATTCTTAAATGGGATAAAAGTAAATAAATAAAAAAAGCACTAAAATTAGTGCTTTAGCGCTCCCTCTTGGGCTCGAACCAAGGACCTACTGATTAACAGTCAGTTGCTCTAACCGACTGAGCTAAGGAAGCGTGTTTTTAAAATTGTGTTGCAAAATTATGCGGTTTTTCTTTTCACTCCAAATTTTATTTCAAATTATTCAAAATAAAATTTCTATACTATTGAAAATCAATTAAAAAATTTATTATTCTGTAATCGCTTTAAAAATAGATTTTGCTATTGCTAATTTTCCCTCAGTAGAATTTAAGTATTTTTCCTCCTCTTTATTAGATAAAAATCCAATTTCAATTAAAACAGAAGGCATGGTTGTTTTCCATAAAACTAAGAAACCTGCCTGTTTTACTCCACGACTTTTACGTTTCGTATGAGCAATCATATTTTTTTCTACTTTAGAGGCAAAAGCCAAACTTTGTTTTAAATATACATTTTGAACCATGGAAAACATAATGTAGCTTTCTATGGAATGAGGATCAAAACCATCATAATTTTTTTCATGGTCTTTTTCTAGAAGTATTGAAGCATTTTCATTCATAATCATTTGAACATTGTCTTCTTCTTTATGTAAACCCATTACGTAGGTTTCAGAGCCATGTATAGCTTTATTATCGTTTGCATTACAATGAACAGAAATAAAAAAATCTGCTTTATTTTTATTGGCAATATTAGCTCTTTCCGCAAGCTCAATAAATTCATCAGTTCTACGAGTTAATATTACTTTTAAATTGGGGTATTGAGCCCTTAAAAATTTCTCTATTTGTAGAACAACGTCTAAAGAAACACTTTTTTCTTTTGACGTTGAACCTGATGTACCAGGATCTTTTCCTCCATGACCAGCATCTAAAACTATTGTTTTTATATTATTATAAGTAAAAACATCAATTTCCGGAAAAGTAAATGATGTATTCAAGCCTAAAACTATTGCTATAATACTCCACTTAGTAATGTTTTTCATTTTGTTTATTAAACTTTTTTGCAAATTTACATAAACAAAATATATTCCATTAACGAAGTTTTACCATTTTTTCAATTTTTTCATATCCGTTAATGTTGAATCTAAAGAAGTAAACACCATCTGGTAAATTGAGGTTAGTTAATGGGATTTTTTCATTGTAATAACCTGGTTTTAAATTGTTTTTATCAAGAATAGTTGCAATTCTTGTCCCTTCAGTATTAAAAATTTCAACGGTTAATTGAGACTTCTCTGTTAATGTATATTGAATTTGAACAAAGTTCTGGAAAGGATTAGGATTGATATGAATATCTTTTAAAATTTGGTCTTTTTCTTTAGAAACTACATAGGGTTCTTTAAGAATATCAAAATAATCTAGAACAGAATCTTCACCAGTAATATACTTTGCATGTAGATGTTTTCCTTCAACCTCAATCACTAAAGAACCATAGCAACTCGCACAACCATGACTATAATACATAGCAGGATGCCCCAAAGCGGGGTTAGTAGTACTACTTCCAGAATTTCCACAAACTACATAAACAGTTCCCTTCTTAGAAGTATCATCTTTAACATAAGGTTCATCTAAAATTAATTTTCCGCTTTTCCCATCCATTTTAAAAGAGTCATTAAAATTAGATGAGTTATCCGCATAAAAGCCTCTTAATAAATAAGACCTTTCATACACGTGGCTATGACCATTTAAAACTAAATCTACATTGTATTGCTCTAAAACAGGTAAATAATTTCTTCTCATTGCACGCATATATAATTCAAAAGCAGCATCAGAATCATGAGAACCTTTGGAATAAGGAGGTTGATGAAAATAAACTATAATCCAATCTATATTTCTTGCTTTAGCGTCTGCTAAATCTTGTTTTAACCATTGCATCATAGGAGAATTATTGGCGTTATTGGAAGAAGTGATACCAATCCAATCAAAACTTGGGTTTAATGGTGATCCTAATTCAGAGTTAATGGAAACGAAATGAATATTATTATAATCAAAAGAATAATAAAGTTCAGTACCAGAAGGGACGCCTCCTAATTCTCCATTTTGTGGAGCTTCAATTACATCATAATAAGTACCCGTATGTTGATTAGGGTTTTTATTACAAGGTATCGGACAAACACTGTTGTAATCGTGGTTACCAGGAGTGCTAAAAAATGGCATATAAGTTAATTGTTCATAAACATCAAAAACTTTTTCTTGATATTCTTGGTCTGTACCATCTTGATAAGCATTATCTCCTAACCATATCCATAAATCCGTTTTTTTATCTTGAATATAATTTCTGTAAGATCTTTTTACCAAGTTTTGACCACTGTTTGCTTTTCCAAAATCACCAATTACCCAAATTCGGGTTTTATTAGTTGTTCCTGAATCAGGCCATGTATAAAAATGATATTCTTTGTCGGGTGCAGTAAACCAATTTACATCATTTCCAATTGCGTAGTAATATTTAGTATTTCTTTCCAAATTAGATAAAATTACTTTATGGTCTTTGGTTACAGTATTTACGGAAACCATTTCATTCAAGTTATTAAGGTCTTTACCATATTTTACTCTTGCAGTGGTGGCTACATTGGTTCTCCACTTTATCATAATACTGTTGGGTGTAATCATTTGTAAATATGGACCTCTTACATAAGTTTGACTTTTTAATTGAAAACTTAAAACTATTAACAAAAAAGAAACAAACAAGATTGATTTCATGTAATTGATAAAATTTCCACAAATATATGTTAATTTCTTACTTCTAATAAATAATTCCAAAATTTTTTTAGAATTTTGTATCGTGGATATAAAAATTTTATACGAAGATAATCATTTAATAGCTGTTAATAAGCCATTTGGGGTTTTGTCTCAGGGGGATGAAAAAGGTACAAAAAGCATCTTTGATGATGTCATTGAATATTTAAGAATTGAATACCAAAAAACAGGGAATATTTATTTGGCTTTGCTTCATAGAATTGATAGACCAGTAGGAGGATTAATCATTTTTGCGAAAACATCAAAAGCAGCTGCAAGGATGTCAGAATTATTCAGAGAAAGGAATATTCAAAAAACATATTATGCCATTACAGAAGCCGCTCCTGAAGAAATGAAAGGTCGTTTAGTTCATTGGCTCATCAAACAATCGGATAAAAATATAGTCAAAGCATCCAATAAACCCTCAAAAAATGCACAAGAAGCGATTTTAGATTATGAAGTTGTGAAAGTTATTAATAATCGTGCATTAATTAAAGTAAAACCTTTGACGGGTCGTCCGCATCAAATTAGAGTTCAATTAGCCAAAATAGGTTGCCCAATAGTTGGAGACGTAAAATATGGAAAAACCTATTTTATGCCAGACCAGTCCATTTTATTATTTTCCCAAAAATTAGAGTTTATACATCCTGTCAAAAAAGAACCCATTGTCATAGAGGCACCCTTCCCGAAAGGTCAAATATGGGATTTGTTTAAATTGTAAAATAAATCTAAAATTTTGAGGGTTTACCTAAAAAATATATCCAAAATCGTTAAACTACCGAATACCAAAGAACCTATTCCATTGGCAGTAAAAAATGCTAGGTTTACTTTGGATAAATCATTGGGTTTTACTAATGTGTGTTGGTAAATCAAAAAAGAAATAAATAAAACAGAAGCTATGTAGTAAAGTAAATGAGCATCAATAAGATACCCGAAAGTTAATATAAGTGAGGCAGAAAAAAAATGTAATAATTTGGATACCTTTAAAGCTTTTTCTTTACCGAGCCATGTCGGGATACTCCATAAACCTTGATTTTTATCAAAATCTGCGTCTTGTAAAGCATAAATAATGTCAAAACCACCAACCCAAAACATCACAGCACACCCCAGCAAAATAATAGGGAAATCAAAATGATTAGTTACAGCTAAATAAGCACCCACAGGTGCAAGACCTAAACCCACCCCCAAAATCAAATGACATAAAGGAGTAAAACGCTTGGTATAAGAATAACCTAATATCACAGCTAAAGCTATTGGAGATAAAAAAAAACACAATTTATTGATAAAAAAAGTGAATAAAATAAAAAGTAAAGCATTGATAGTTACAAAAAATAAAGCATTTTGGGGTTTTATGGTGCCTAATGGAATTTCCCTGATTTTAGTTCTTTCATTTTGAGCATCAAAAAATCTATCTATATAACGATTAAAAGCCATGGCTGCATTTCTTGCGGTTATCATACAACCAATGATTAACAATAAAATTTTGAGTTCAAAAAATTGTTTTTCTTTGAATCCTAAACTACCACCAATTAATGCAAAAGGCATTGCAAAAATGGTATGAGAAAAAGTCACTAATTTTAAATAGCTTTTCATTCAAAATCAATAATTTAAAAATTTAGATTGCATATTTTGAAGAATGGTTCTTACTTCGCTTAAAATCATAGCTGTACCACCCCAGATAATTTTATTTTCAAGATTATAACAAGGTGTTGTAACTTCTAAGCCATTAAAAAGTTTCATGCTTTGTTTAGATATACATTGAGGACTTAAAAAATCTTTTAAGCTAAATTCATAAATATCAGCAACTTCCATAAGGTCTGGATAATATTGAGGTTCTTCATATATAACCCCCACATAAGGATAAATCAAAAAATTTGAGGGAGGTATATAAATTTCGGTAAGTTTACCTATTACTTCAATTTTGTTTTGAGGGATACCGATTTCTTCAAAAGTTTCACGAAGAGCTGTAAATTCAAAATCAGGGTCTGTTGGGTCTTTTTTTCCACCGGGTAAAGCAATTTGTCCACTATGAACTCCTTCATAATCTTGTCTTTTTATCATCGGAAAAATAACCTCTTTACTTCTTTGAAAAAAAACAATCATGACCGCACCTTTCTTGGCATTCAAAAAATTGGTTTCATTATAAAAAGTTTTAATTCCAGGGTCTGGAATCATTTGAAATTGGGCGGTACGTCCCGGTAATGGTTTTTTTAAAGCAGTTTTTAAATCCTCAACAAAATCCTTAAAATACATTTTTTCTGGTTTGTATTAAAGTTATATTACAATATTAACAATTTTTCCATGAACAACAATTACTTTTTTAACCGCATTTCCCGCAATTAAGTTTATAATTTTTTCGTTTTTTAATACTAAATCTTCCGTTGCTTTTGTATCTAAGTTCAAGGAAATTTCTATTTTTGTTTTTACTTTTCCATTTATAGAAACAGGATATTCAAAACTTTCTTCTACTAAATATTCAGGTTTAAAAGTTGGAAAACAAGATTGAGTAATACTTTCTGTAAATCCTAATTTTTCCCATAGTTCTTCACTAATATGAGGAGCAAAAGGACACAACAAAATCAATAAATCTTTTAAAATTTCTTGTTTATGACATTTTAATCTCGTTAATTCGTTTACACAAATCATAAATTGGGCAACTGCTGTATTAAAGGATAGTTTTTCACAATCTTCCTCAATTTTTTTGATGGTTTGATGTAGAACTTTTAATTCTTCTTTATTGGGTATATCTTGATTTACAATCCATTCATCTTTGTCATTAAAAAATAGGTTATAAAGTTTTTTCAAAAATCCGTGAACCCCAGTAATTCCAGCGGTATTCCAAGGTTTGTGCTGTTCAATAGGACCCAAAAACATTTCATACATTCTGAAAGTATCAGCACCATACTTTGCACACATATCATCAGGATTTACTACATTGTGCCATCTTTTTGACATTTTTTCTATTTCAGAACCACAAATGTATTTTCCATCTTCTAGAATAAATTCTGATTCTGCATAGTCAGGTCTCCATTGACGAAATTTTTCTATATCTAGTACATCATTTTCTACGATATTTACGTCCACTCGAATCGGCGTAACTTCATGATTACCAATTAAATTTTTGCTTATAAAAGTATTTGTTCCATTAATACGATAAACAATTGAAGAACGCCCCTGTATCATTCCTTGATTGACTAATTTTTGAAACGGCTCTGGGGAGGATACATAGCCTAAATCATAAAGAAACATATTCCAAAAACGTGAATACAATAAATGCCCTACTGCGTGTTCTGTACCACCGACATATAAATCCACTGTATTCCAATATTTTTCTGAATCAGGATGAACCAAAAATCGATTTTCTTTTGGGGACATATACCTTAAAAAATACCAACTTGAACCCGCCCAACCGGGCATAGTATTAGTCTCTAAGGGATAACCTTCTTTGGTTTTCCAATTATTGGCTCTTGCCAAAGGAGGTTCTCCGGTTTCTGTGGGTAAATATTTATCAATTTCAGGCAAAATTAAAGGAAGTTCATTTTCTGAAAGCGCAAAAGGAGTGCCATCTTTATAATAAATGGGAATAGGCTCTCCCCAATATCTTTGACGCGCAAAAATCGCATCTCGCATACGATAATTGATTTTTTTCTTTCCTATTCCTCTTTTTTCAACTTCATTATACAAAAATTCTAAAGCCTCTTCACTGGTCTTTCCATTCAAAAAATATGAATTACATAAAATTCCTTCTGGTTGAATGGTTGGATTTTCCAAGTTTTCTGTACCTTCAAAAATAGGTAAAATAGGTAAATTGTACTGTTTAGCGAAACGGTAGTCTCTTTCATCAGCAGCAGGTACCCCCATCACTGCACCCGTACCATATCCTCCTAGCACATAATCTGCTATCCAAATAGGAATAGTTTTTTGTGTGAATGGATGTAATGCGTATAAACCACTAAATATACCATTCATGGTTTTAGTTTCTGCTAACCTTTCTTTTTCGCTTTTAGAAACTACTTTTTGTATAAATTCTTGAACATTGAGACGATATTCTTCTGGAATTAAATGAATGATTTCTTGATTTTCAGGAGCAATAGCAATAAAAGAGACCCCAAAAACTGTATCAATACGAGTAGTAAAAACGGTTAATTTTTGAGAAGTATCTTGAATAGAAAAATCTAACTCTACACCAATAGATTTACCTATCCAGTTTCTTTGTTGTTCTTTAATAGATTCTGACCAGTCTAAAGTTTCTAACCCCTTCAAGAGCCTCTCTGCATAGGCAGAAATTCTCAAAGCCCATTGCTTCATGAGTTTTTTTTCTACGGGATGCCCGCCTCTTTCACTCACTCCGTTTATGACTTCGTCATTCGCTAAAACACAACCTAATGCAGGGCACCAGTTCACAAACATTTCATCTAAATACGCTAAACGATATTTCAACAGAATTTTTTGTTGTTCAATTTCTGTAAATTGGTTCCATTGTTCAGCATTAAAAATAGGAGTATCATCATCGCATGCAGCATGAATATTTAAGTTTCCTTGTTTTTGGAAGATAGAAATTAATTCTGAAATCGGTTTAGCTTTTTGAGCATGATTATCAAACCAAGCATGAAAAAGTTTTAAAAAAATCCATTGTGTCCATTGATAATATTCTGGTTCACAAGTAATAATTTCACGAGACCAATCATAACCGATACCTAAACGTTTAAGTTGCTGTTTATAACGCTCAATGTTTTTTTGTGTAGAAATTTTAGGGTGGATACCGGTTTCAATGGCATAAGTTTCAGCAGGTAAACCGAAAGCATCAAAACCCATAGGATGTAAAACATTGAACCCTTTGAGTTTTTTATACCTTGCATAAATATCGGTAGCGATATACCCTAAAGGATGCCCAACATGTAATCCAGCACCCGAAGGATAAGGGAACATGTCTAAAACATAGCATTTCGGTTTTTGAGGGTCATCAACAGTTTTATAGGTTTGTTTTTGTTCCCAAATTTTATGCCATTTATCTTCAATCGATTGAAAATCGTATTTTCCCACTTTAAAAATTTTCGCAAAATTATAAAAAGTTGTGATTTTTTCATAATCAAATTTATGAAATGAAATCTGTTATGAAGATTTAATAATTTTGCCGTCTTGCATTTCAATAATACGATGAGTTTTAGATGCAAATTCATTATCGTGAGTAACAATCAATAAAGATTGATGATAAACATGAGCTAGTTCCTGAAAAATATTAAAAACAATTTCACTGTTTTTTTTATCAAGATTACCAGTGGGTTCATCACCCATGATAATTAACGGATTATTAATCATAGAACGAGCAATAGCAACTCTTTGCTTCTGACCTCCCGATAATTGATTAGGCATTTTAAAGGCTTCCTTTTCAATACCAAGTATTTTTAATTTTTCATAAGCATCATGTTCAACCTCTTTATAGGACTTTTTATTCAATTTCAAACCCGGTAACATCACATTTTTAAGTACATTAAACTCATTCAATAAATAATGGAATTGAAAAACAAAACCAATTTTTTCATTACGAATATGAGCTAAATAATTTCCCTTTTTGTTTTTCATACTAATACCATCAATCTTTAAATCTCCCTCGAAATCAGTATCCATTGTGGAAAGGATGTATAACAAAGTAGATTTACCACAACCAGATTTCCCAATTATAGAAACAAAATCCCCCTTGGACATGCAAAAAGAAACCTCATTCAATACTTTAATAGTGAGAGGATCATGAAAATATTTTGAAATATTTATAGCCTCTAAAATGATTTTTTGATTATTTTCCACGGATAATAATTACAGGGTCAATTTTACTAGCTTTTCTAGCTGGAAAAAAACCAGCGAAATAAGTGGTAATTACAGAAAAAACAGCTCCTATTACATAAAATTTAGGATTATAGTTAATAGGATAAGTTTTTATGGTAGGTAAAGCAGCGGTATTAAAAGGAATCTGGTCAATAAAATAGGATAATGAAAAACCTCCTAAAAGACCTAAAAAACCACCAAAAATTCCAATGGATAAAGCAATTAAAATAAAAATTGTATTGACATCCTTACCAGAAAACCCAGTTGCTTTAAGAATTGCAATAGAATCCATTTTTTCATAAATCATCATATTTAAAATGTTATAAATACCAAAGCCGGCTACAACTAACAAGGTAATTCCTACTGCATAGGAAATTAAAGAACGAACACTACTTCCAGTTTCAAATTGTGCATTAGCAGTTTGTATATCTATAGCGTTTAATTCAAAAATTTTTGAGTATTCTTTTGCTAATTTTGGAGCATCTAAAATGTTATGCAATTTAATTTGAATATCAGTAATTTCATTATTAGAAACACCTAACATTTTTTGAGCAGAACTAATAGTAACAAAACTTTGAGTTTTATCAAAATCCATTAAACCCGATTGAAAAAATCCTACCACTTTCAGTTTTATTTGTTCACCTTTTCCTGTAGTTAATTGAATGACATCTCCGATATTGGCTAACATTTTTTCCGCTAAACCTTTGCCTAAAATTATACTATTGGGGATATATTTTAAATCCATAAAATTACCATCAGTAACATAATCAGAAAACATAAATAATTTATTTTCAGCTTCTACATCAATTCCATTAATAACGCCTGCCAAATCCACAGAACCCACGTTATAAAACACTTGTGAAGTAATTTTAGGAGCAAATCCTAATACTCTTTCATCATTTTTTAAAAATTCCGTGATAGCATTATAGTTGTAAATTCTCAGTAATGAATTTTTAGGCTTTAATGAATGAATAAAATTCAATGAATTAGTAGAATTATAAAACAATTTAATAGGTTGATTTTCATTGGGTTGAACTTCATTATACAGCCTTATGTGAGGAGTACGATTGGTTATAAGACCATCTAACAAATCATTTAAACCGGTCATAAAACTTAAAAGAGTTATAAACATAGTGATACCAAAAGTTACTCCAATAGCAGCAATCATAGTTTGTCTCCATCTTGCTAACAATAACGATTTAGCGACGCTCCAAATTAATCTGATATTCATTTGTTATGGTTTAATTAAAATACTTTCTTTTGATAAACCGCTTAAAACCTCTACATATTGATAATCTTTCAAACCCGTTCTGATAGTCTTTTTCTCACCATTAGATAAAACTACTGTACTATCATTTACTAAGTAGTTCCTTGGAATTAAAAGTGCATTTTCTTTACTTTGAATAACAATATTGGCTTCAAAAGTTAAATTAGGATATAATTTTCCGGTTTTTGAACAAATTCTGATTCCACTAAAAATGTTTTACTTCTTTGGTTCATAATAGGATTGATTTTAGTTATTTTAGCCTCAAAAACTTTTCCTTTATAACTATCCATTGTAACCAATACCTTTTGTCCCAAAGAAATTTTCATGATATCATATTCATCAATCTGCATTTCAAGAATAAAATCTTTATTAGAGCCAATAATAGCAACAGGGTTTTGTATGTTTATAAATTCCCCTTCTCTATAATTCAATAAATACACCACCCCATCTACCTCACTTTTTACATAGTAATCATCGGTTATGGTTTTACTGATTAAAAAATTTTTTTCCGCTTGCTGGGAACTAAACTCTAACTGTATTTTTAAATCATCATATTTAATTTAAGCTGATATATAAGCAGCTTTTGAGTTTTCATATAGAATTTCTTTTTGTTCTAATTCTAATTGAGTGCATATATTTTCTTTCCATAAATTTTTTTGTCTTTGAAATAATACAGAATCATTTCGCATTTTAATCAATGCTAAATCTACCATTTGCTTAGCTTCTTTTAACTTTCCTTGATTTTCATTTACATCTAAAAATTTAGCATTCAAAAAAGCGTTTTCTTGATTTAACCTTTGAGTTTGATTGCTAATCGAATAAATAATTTGACCTTTCTTAACAAAATCCCCTTCTTTTACATAAATTTTGTCAATGATTCCATTAAACTTTGGAAAAGACTGATATTGGTTTTTACTCTTAATGATGCCTGAAGCATAAACTGCTTCATTAAGACTTTGCACAATAGGAGAAGTTGTTTCAACTTTTTTACTACATCCCAAACTAACCAATAAAAAAATTAATATAAAAATTCTTTCCATTGAATTACAAAAATACAAGATTTTAATCAATTAAAAAAACCGTCCCAAAATTAGGACGGTTTTTAAATTTAACGAATTTATTATCTCAATAACGTTACTGTACCGGTTCGTTTAATTAACTGATTATCTAACGTTCTGGCTTTTATATGATAGGTATATACTCCCTCTGGACATGGTTGACCATTAAAGGTTCCATCCCAAAAGACACCTTTCGTTTGATTTACGTACACTGGTCTTCCCCATCGGTCATAAATCTCTGTTTCTAAGGCTTGAATACCAATGTATTTAATCTCAAAGAAATCATTAACTCCATCATCATTAGGGGTAAAGCCGCTGGGTATCCATAACGTCCATTTATCTGTTACTTCTATTGGTCCGTAACTTACACTATCCCAACAACCTGCATCATTAAACACGTACAACAAAGGATAATAAACTCCCGGTTTGTATACATGTGTTACACCCGTTAAACTATTCGTTCTTAAACTATCTCCATCACCAAAGTACCAAACATAACGCGTTCCATTCTGAGAGGTATTGATAAATTCATATTCATGACTTAAACCACTTATTACACTATCTTTGGGAGGATTCGTATAAAAACTAGCAACAGGATTATCCGATACGCTTACTCCAACACTCACTCGGCTTGATGTACAGTTACCACTGAAATATTCAACGAAGAATATTGTATCATTGGTTAAAGGAGTAGTCAATAAACTATTACCATTTCTAATGAAGTTTCCATTAACATCGTACCAAGCCGCAGTTAAACCAGGAACGGAACCCAAATTGATAAATGCCGCTTGCCCATTACAAGCAATAACAGGGCTTATTACAGGTGCATCTGGCGTTGGCGTTACTAACACTGTTACCGCTACTCTTTCCGATGTACACTGCCCTACTACATTTTCTAAATAGTATGTAGTGGTTTGGATGAGAATTGGCGTATCATAACTTGTGCCTGTTTGAATAGGTGTTGTACTTGTTACATCTGCATACCAAAGAACAGTTCCTGTTGCGGTAGCATTTAATGTTACGGAATTACCACTACATATCATAGCACCATTTGCAACAGGGCTGGGCGGTAAAGGTGTAACAGTAATATTCAAAGGTACTCTAGCGCTCGTACAACCATTTAGTACACTTTCTACGTAATAAGTGGTATTCGAAGAAATAATTGGTGTTACATATGGATTACTATTAGATACAGGCGTTCCACCTGTTGCTACGGTATACCACTGCACTCCCACCCCAACAGGAACACTTGCTGTTAGGAATATAGAAGAACCACCACATATAGAAGTATCATTTGTAACAGGTGC
>CALLMJ010000151.1 GCA_938006875.1 uncultured Bacteroidia bacterium | reverse complement strand
TACGGCTACGCCTACTCAATGACCAATCCTAAAAATAATCCTGACTAAACATCAGAAAATAAATTTTCAACATTTAGATAAATCAAACTATAAACCTTTGTAAATAGGTTTCAAAATGTCAATATCTCTTACATAATCAATTTAAAAACATTTAGTTATAGCCTAAACGAAAATTCTGTTCAAAATCTCTATTTTTAAATCCTATTGGAATATTTCAACATGAATTGTTCATTTGAATTAAGAAACCCATTAATTTTGTTGTCATGAAAGAACATTTTTTGACCCTATATCATTATGAAACTTGGGCTAACGAAAAGATTATGGATTCTATCCAAAATTATTCCCCAAGAGATCAACAAATATTAAGGTTATTTAGCCATATTTTATCAGCTCAAACCATCTGGCTTCAAAGACTATCCCTTCAACCTACTATTCAAAATGCTTGGCAAGTTTTAGCTGTTGAAGAATGTAAATTACAAATGCAACAAAATCACCAATTACTTCTTGAATTTTTAGAAAATACTCATGATTTTTTTCAAAAAATTTCTTATAAAAATACCAAAGGAGAAGAATTTACTAATTCTATTTATGAAATTCTCACCCATTTATTTAACCATTCCTCATATCATCGTGGACAAATCGTTTTTTGTTTGAAGAACTATACTCAAGATTTACCTGTTACTGATATAATTTTTTACTTACGTAAAGATGCTCAAAAAACCTAAATATGGTATATTATTGTTAAATCTAGGCACCCCGAAAAGTCCTTCTACTTGGAATGTAGCAAAATATCTCAATCAGTTCTTAAATGACCCCAGAGTTATAGATATTAATCCTATTGCAAGATGGCTTTTAGTAAATTGGATAATCGTACCTTTTCGTTCTCGAAAATCCGCTAAAGCTTATCAAAAATTATGGACAAAAGAAGGTTCGCCTTTATTATTTTATGGTAAAGAATTAGAAAAAAAACTCCAAAATGCACTTGGGCAGGATTATGGAGTTCATTTGGCAATGCGTTATCAAGATCCTTCTATTCCCAAAATCTTAAAAGAAATGGAAAAAATGAGTTACCAAAAAATCCTAATTTTTCCTTTATTCCCTCAATACGCTTCTTCAACGACCGGTTCCGCTGTTCAAGAAACTTTACAACATTTAGCCAAATGGTATGTTATTCCTGAATTTCAAGTTATTTCTCAATATTTTGATAATCAACATTTTATTAATGTATGGGTAAATATCGGAAAAAAATATACAGAAAACCAAAATTTTGATTATGTACTTTTTAGTTATCATGGTTTACCGGTTCGTCAGTTAAATAAAGTTTATCAAGACGGCAAATTATGTGAAGAGCATTATTGTAAAAACGAGTGGAATGAACAAAATTATTATTGTTATGAAGCGACATGTTACGAAACTACAAGAAAAATTGCGACTGCATTGAATATTCAAAATTATACGGTTGCTTTTCAATCAAGATTAGGCAAAGATCCATGGATTCAACCTTATGCTGAACCTACCATTATTGATTTAGCTAAAAAAGGAATTAAAAAATTATTAGTTTTTTCACCAGCTTTTGTTGCCGATTGTTTAGAAACCACCATTGAGATTGGTCATGAATATGCAGAAATATTTAAAAAAAATGGAGGGGAACAACTGACTTTGGTACATTCGTTAAATGCAGAAAATCAATGGGTAGAAGCCATTAAGAATATGATTTTAGAAAAGATTTAAGCAGCTAATATCTATTTTGCCATTTATTTACAATATCTTTCTAATTCACAAACTAACCAGAGTGCAATCAAAGAAGCATGGAAATTACTACTTGTACTGTCTAAATCCCATGGATAACCTCCATCGTTACTGGTATAAAACCAAAATTCCTCTAACGATTTAAGAGGTATTTCATTCCATTTATCCATAAAAATGAATGCCAACAAACCTTCTATACCTGTATCCGTATAACCTTTTTCATATTTCAAACCCTCTATTAAATACAATTTCCACTCTTCAAAATGACTTTCAAAAATTTTAAGAATATGCTCTAATCGTCTAACATTCTTATTTTGTTTTAACCAATAATAAGCCAAACTAAAATGGCAAATAGCACGCATGCTAAACGAGTCATAACCAAGGGGTTGTAATATAGTGTTTTTACATTCTTCGTCAAAAGAAAGTGTTTCAGGATACAAGCTAAATAAAAGTAAATGTTCAATATCATGAGTTTGAGCATAATCCTGTAAAAGTTGTTTCTTACGAGGGGTATATTTAGGCTTAACCAAAATAAAATAGTAATGGGCATGCTTATCCTCTTCATAAGTTCTTGGAATATCTAAAAAATGAGCAGGTAACTGCAAAGATAGTTTAAATTTTTTTTGTAAGTAACACAATAAAATGCGTTCATTAAGACTTTTCAATTCAGGATAATCATAACGCTGAAAATATTGTATCAAACTTTTCAATACTTGCTCATTGAGTGATGTATACTGTTCGCATAAAATTTGTCCATTGCTCCATAAATTACTGCAAAATAAACAAAAAAAGATTACTTTTCGCATTGAACGCATCGTAATGGAAGCATAAAAAGTTTAGGGTCCTCATCTGGCACTAAATAGCCACTATCCGTAATATTGATAAGTTTTTGATTTTTCCCTTTCGTTTCTCCTACGTAGTAAGAAGCTGTTCCTGGAGCAACTATATTTTTTTCAGATACTAAATAAATGCCATTTTTACTTAAACCAATAGAGAGATTTTCATCAGTAGGTTTTTCAAATAAAGCAGAATAATTCCCCTCAAAATTTGATAATAGTTTGAGCCAGTCTTTTTCTTTTGGGATACTCCATCCTTTGGGACATGGATTTTTGTTATTTTCCATAGAAACCCAGTAAGGGGACTTCGGAATTGCAGGTTTATCAAGAATATAATCCTCTACCATCCATTTGCAATCTCCGTATTTACGATAACGAATTTTTTTTCCATCCATTTCTTCGGTTAATATAGGACTAAATAGCGATTGCATGCCTTCAATTTGAATTTGAAGAGTGGTATCTTTCTTTCCACAGGAATTATGAACTATCATTTGTATTTGGGCAGGACTTGTAACTTGCTCCCTGACATACATCACTAGTGGACTTTCAACGGAAACATATCTTTTCTTTCCTAAAAAAGCTTCTAATGAATCCATTTTAGTTTTTTGAAAATAAATAAAAATTCTACTCCCTTTGGAAAAGATACTATCTATTTTGGGGATTTGTGGTTTAGGGATACATTCACCACATAATTGAAACCAAGATTTTCCAAAATAATAATTTAAACAACCAGAAGTGGTGTTAAAAACCATATATCCTTGCGCAACCATTTGCATACTATCAATTTGTTCTTGGGTACGAAAAGGAATTCCACGTTCAGAGTTTGATGAAACAAACATAGAAGGATTAAATAAAATAACATCTTGATTTTGAGGCTGTTCTTGGGCTTCTAAGGAAATCCAAACTAAAAGTATAATTAAAGCCAACAAAAAAACTCTCATAATTTTTAAATTAAGCCATGAATTAAATAAAAAAATCAATCAGAAAAATAATTTCTGATTGATTGGTAAAAAACATTTTGATTTAAGGTTGAACACCACCTGTTACAGTACCACTAATATTAGTTATGCTGGAACCGGAGCCATTGCCTCTAAGTGCTAAACCAGCCGCACCACCCCATCCTGCTGTACAACCACTACCACAACAACCATTGACCGTTGAGCCATTATTTCCTGCAATACCAGGATTTCCTCCTGCTCCACCAGGGCTACCACAACCACTACCAGAACCAATGCAACCAGAACCAGAGCATCCATGATTACCACCCGTACCTCCAAATAATGCTGTACCGGTATTTCCTGCTGTAGAAGTGCCTACATTTGTGCAACCGCATATAAAACCTCTTGCACATCTAGCGGTATTTCCTGCTCCACCTGATCCAGCAGGCGTACCCGCACCTCCACCTCCACCGCCGCCAGCAGAACAACAGCCCCCACGTCCGCCACCACCTCCGCCACCACCTGCTCGAATAGTGCCGTAATTATATGTAACCACTGGAACATTAACATT
>CALLMJ010000150.1 GCA_938006875.1 uncultured Bacteroidia bacterium | reverse complement strand
CCTGATTTGATGTTATTCAAAAGACCGAGTAATCCTTACGAACATCACGAATTTGTGATAGAGTTAAAGTACCTTAAAAAAGAGCAAGCAAATGAAGTAGAGAAAGCTATGCAAGAAGCCAAAGAACAAGTATTATCCTACTACAAACAAGATAAAACCTTACAAAATAGACCTTATTTACATCTATTAGCCGTAGTAGCGGTAAAAGATGAGTTGTATGTACAAAAAGTAGAACATTAACTATAAAAAAATACGGTGGCTCATATGCCACCGTATTTTACTTTTTCATGCGTTATTTTATTGTATAATTAGCTTTCATACCGTAACACTCTTTCTCTCACAGATAAAGTGCATACCCGAAGGTAAGTTTTCGTTTATGGTTTGAATGTTTTTATGGATAATATTATGAGCTAAGCTGTAAATTCTTCACAGCCTTATGAATTGAAACAAAATTTAAATTTTATAAATTTCTACTAATCAATTCTTTCATAATTTCGTTAGTGCCGCCATAAATTTTTTGAACGCGAGAATCTGCGTAAGCTCTTGCAATTTTATAATCCCAGATATATCCGTAGCCACCATGTAATTGCAAAAGTTCATCAATTACAGCACATTGCATATCAGAGATTAGCAATTTACAAGCAGCAGCATCATCAACAGTTAATTTTTTTTCGCATAGAAGTTCAATACATCTATCGGTATAAACTCTTGCCATTTGAACTTTAGAATGAATTTCTGCTAATTTAAAGCGAGTATTTTGGAAATTAAAAATGGGTTTACCAAAAGCCTGTCTATCTTTTGTGTATTGAATAGTGTCTTTTAAGCAAGTAGCCATGGCTTCGGTACCCACCACAGCAATTAATAAACGTTCTTGAGGTAATTCTTGCATTAAGTACATAAAACCAGCACCTTCAAAGCCCAATAAATTTTCTGCAGGTACTTCAACGTTATCAAAGAAAAGTTCACAGGTATCTTGAGCTTTCATACCAATTTTTTGAAGTTTTTTACCTTTAGTAAAACCTTTCATTCCATTTTCAACGATTATTAGGCTAGTACCAGCAGCGCCTTGTTTGGGGTCAGTTTTGGCTACTACAATAACAATATCAGCATGCCAACCATTAGTTATAAAAGTTTTAACACCATTTAAAATGTATTTATCACCTTGTTTAATAGCATTAGTTTTGACACCCTGTAAATCTGAGCCCGTTCCGGGTTCAGTCATAGCAATAGCACCAATCCATTCACCAGAAGCCATTTTAGGAAGATATTTTTTCTTTTGTTCTTCGGTTCCGTAATGTAAAATATAAGGAGCAACTATATCCGTATGCAAAGAAAAGCCGGGTCCTGAGGCATACACTTTGGTTTGTTCTTCCATTAAAATAGTGGAATATTTAAAATCTAAACCTGCACCACCATATTCTTCGGGCATAGTAACGCAAAGGAAACCTAAATTCCCAGCTTTTTTCCATAATTCTCTTGGAACATGACCATCTTTTTCCCATTCATCATGGTATGGAGCAACTTCTTTTTCAAAGAATTGTTTTGCGGATTGACGAAATAAATCGTGTTCTTCTGTAAATAAAGTTCTTGGAATCATAAATTTTTTGAATTAAACTTTCATAATTTCTTCTTCTTTTTTGTCAAACAATTCATCAACTTTTTTGATGTATTTATCAGTTAATTTTTGAACATCACCTTCCGCTACTTTGATAGTATCTTGTTCAATACCATTTTTTTGAAGTTTTTTGAGTTGTTCATTGTGGTCTCTTCTGATATTACGAATGGCAACACGAGATTCTTCACAAATTTCTTTTACTTGTTTCACTAAAACTTTACGTCTTTCTTCTGTCAATGGAGGAACATTAATACGAATAACTCCACCATCATTTTGAGGAGTGAAACCTAAATTAGAGTCAACTATAGCTTTTTCAATAATAGGAATCATTTTTTTTTCAAAAGGTTGAATTGTTAAGGTTTTTGCATCAGGGGCTGATAAAGTAGCTACAAAATTCAAAGCAGTTAAAGTTCCATAATAATCTACTTTAATCGTTTCTAAAATTGCAGGATTAGCTTTGCCTGCTCTAATTTTTAAAAGTTCATTTTCCAAATGTTCAACCGCTTTAGACATTCCGTCTTCAGCTGATGATAATACTTTCTTTACACTTTCTTCCATTGATTTAAAAATTTTCGCAAATATAATGGGTTTTTTCTTTGTAAATCCAAAAAACTACGACTTTTGTAATTAGATTGGTTATGAACTTATTTTATCAATACCAACATACAGCTTTATATGCTGCTTTTGATGTTTTTCCTACATGCAAAGGCTCATCTACTCATATAAGATATTTTTCTCAAAAATTGTATGACTTTATGGGAAATTTAGCGATGTTTACATTAGCTAACCAAACTTTGCCTATTTATGAGAGTGAAGAAAATAATCAATTAGAAATCTATCGTTTTAAATTTTTGTTTGACAATTATTTAGAAAGAGCTAAAGCATTCGGAGAATTGTTACAATATGCTGTTGCCTCTCAACCTTATTTAAAAATCGCACATTTCCGTGACCCTTGGTCTGGATTTCCTATTTTAAAATCTAAAAATTCTGAATGCCATACGGTTTATGAAGTAAATGCTTTTTATTCCACAGAATTAGTTCATTTATATGCTAATATTCATCAGGATACTTTAAAAAAAATTTATGAAATTGAACAATTTTGTTTAGAAAAATCCGATGCAGTTATTGTTGTGTCTGAACTTCTTAAACAAAATGTCTTGAAAAGAGGTATATCAGAAAATAAAATTTATTTAATTCCAAACGGTTACGATAAAAATTTGGTTGAAAAAGCTAAAACTTCAAATATTGATGGATTTTACATTTTATATTTCGGAGCGATTCAGCCGTGGCAAGGATTAGACATTTTAATTAGGGCTTTGCCTTTTATACAAAATACTCATTTAAAGTTAAAAATCATAGTATCCCAAAGAAAAAGAAATTTAAAATTCTATGAAAAATTGGTGGATAAATTAGAAATTTCAAATAAAGTGGACTGGTATTTTGAAATGAATCAAGAAGATTTATTTAGTTATATACAAAAGGCTCAGGCAGTGATTGCTCCATTGACGGACTGTGCTCGAAATAGTGAACAAGGTTGTTGTCCTTTTAAGATTATAGAAAGTTTAGGAAATGGAGCGTTAGTTATTGCCTCGGACTTACCCTCAACCAGAGAGTTAATCAAAAATAAAGAAACAGGTCTTTTATGTCGTTCTAATAGACCGATTGAACTAGCAAGAACTATACAATGGGCTTTAGAAAACCCTTCATTGGTAAACCAGATAAAAAATCATGCAAAATTATATGCCGAGAAAAATTTTACTTGGGATGTACAGTTATCCAATTTACAAACCGTTTATCAAAAGATTTTGCATAAAACATAGAAAAAATATTTTGTAAATTAAAAAATTAAGATTATCTTTGCACCAATAAATCTTTACAAAAATGAAAAAACTTATTGTATTATCTTTTATTTTCATAAGTTGGGAGCTATCTGCTCAAGTGGTTATTACACAAAGTAACTTTCCAACAGTCGGAACAATGATTTATAGAAATCTTGACACTACTCAGGTAGAATTTGACCCAGGAACAGCAGGTCCTGGAAATGTATGGAACTACGGAGGTTTGAATTCGGATTCTGTTTTAACGTTCAATTTTATAGATCCTAATTCAACACCCTATTCAGCTGATTACCCTGGAAGCACCTTAGCAGTTGAAATGGCTACTGATTTATATGCTTTTCTAAGTGTTAGTAATGCTGCTGCTGAGGAATTAGGTTTTGCAGGCGATGCAGGTTCGTTTGGTTTAAATGGTGTAACGATAAAGTTTAAATATAATTTACCATTGACTATGATGCCCTTTCCTGCTCAATTTGGAACTTCCTTTGTGGATAGTGCTTGGGGAGAGATTAGAATACCTGGTTCCGCATTAGGACAACCCTCAATAGACTCCATCGCTCTTAAAAGATATGTCAAACGTACTGCCAATTTTGATGCTACTGGAAGTTTAACCATAAATAGTGAAAATTGGCAAAGTGCATTAAGAAAAAGAATATTCGAGGAAAGTTTAGACTCCGTATTCTTAAAAATTTTTGGTAACTGGGCGGATGGTTCTTTTATGGTACCTCCTACCAGTAGTACCGATTTAATTTATGAGTGGTATGTTAATGGTCAAAACTTCCCTGTACTTGTTGCTACGATGAATGAAATAGGAGATAGCGCACTTTCGCGACAATTTTATGCTCCCGGTACTTTCAAATCTAAATCCGTTCATTCTGTATTCACAGTTTATCCTAATCCTGCTTCCAACGTACTATATTTTACAGGTAATGTTGCAAATGTTCAATCGGTTTTAGTTTATAATACTTTAGGTCAAAAACAAGAAGCTCAATTTGTAATAAAAAATAACCAAATTGAAGTTTTTTTAAATGGCTTATCTAATGGTATATATATATATCAAATCGTAGGTAAAGATTCAAAAATCATTTCTAAAGGAAGATTTGTTGTAGAAAAATAATTTTTAAAAATATATTCAAATTAAAGGTTGCCCCATTAGAGGCAGCCTTTATTATTTATAATAATTACTTATAATTTTGCAAAATATTTAATAAGATATTAGAGAATTTGAGCATGCAAAGGTTTATTTAAAGCAATTAGAAAATTTTCATGATACCGATATTGTGAATTTTGCATGGAATAATTTAGCTGATGTATGTATCCGAGTATTATTTTACGAAAAAAGCATTAAATGGTTTCATAAAAATTAAAAATTATTAAGAGAATATCTTAAATTTTTTTATCAAAAGAAATACCAATGCAAATGCAGAGTCATTTAATGCAAAACTCAAATTATTCAGAGCAATTTTAGGAGGTGTTATTATTAAAGAATTTTTCTTATTCAGATTAACGTGTCCCAAATATTTAAGGCTGTTAAAAATTAACAGCCTTAAAACCGTTTTTTAATTCAAATATAACAAGAATCTTGCACTTTTTCTTAAACTATTCTACACTGATTTTGCCACTTCCATGATAAGAACGAATATTTCCATCATACATAGCATCAGCAGCAATAGGTGATACAACAAAAGTGCCTCTTTGAACTGCTCGTAAATAATAAGTTAAAACTTTTTTTCCTCCTTTTAAACTGACATAATAATTCACTCTATCATCACGAATATCTTTATAATCGTAGATTAATGATTGGTTAGAATCCATTAAATGAAAGTTTAATCTTTCATTTTCTATTTGGAATCCAGATGGAATTATATCGGTAATCACAATATTACTTACTATTTGGTTTTGAAGGGGTTGAATTTCAATCTGAACTTTTACTAATTCATTCACTGAAACTTTTCCTTGTAAAGTTTTACCATTTTTATCTAAATACGTTCTGCGAACTTTGATAAATTGGTCTTCTTCTTGAATATTTCCATCTTTATTTATTCCACTAGCAATGTAAGAATAGTAAATTTTACCTTTACCCTGCGCCTGAATTTGAATATTAGCTAATTCTTTTAATTCCAATACTAATGGATTTTCTTCATTTACTTTGTAAGTTGAACCATTAACTTTCACTGATGCAGTTACATCTTGGTTTTTATTGATATTAGCAAATTTGGATAAAGCCATTAAAGAAAAACTTAATTCTTGAGTATTTAAATATTTAGTTTCTTGAACTTCGTTCATAATTTGAGTTAAATAACTAGATACCAATGGATGATTAGGCTGTACATCTAATAAAGTATTAAGAATTAAGGATCTTTCACGTAGGGAAGAAGAGAAATCTAAATCGTAATCATTAAATTTTATGTATTTAAAAGGGGTTTGAATAATTTTTTGGAAAGTTTCTAAATCACCAGCTAATCCATAAGCACAGCCCAAAATGATTTTAGAATCGGGCGTAAATTTTTCTAATTGATTTTTGAAATAATTCATTTTAGAAACGTTGGGTTTGCCCATGAGTGCAAGAACGTATAAAGAATAAGCCACTTCCCTTGAGTAATATTGGTCATTTTTGGTAACCATGTTTTGATGAGTTTGATTAGTAAGGTAATTTGCTATTTGATTGAGGGTTTGAGTTTTAACTTCAAAACCGTTATTTTTAGCTTCTTTTAAGAAATGTCCAGCATAAGCTGTTGTCCACCAACTAACATAACTATTTTCCCAATAATGAATCCCGCCCGTGTAGTCCATTAATTGTTCAATTTTAGCAATTGCAACTTGAACATTATGAGATGGATTAGAACGAAGATTTTGTTTTTTCAATAACCCTTTAGTGATTGATTGAACATAAATCTGAGGAAAAGCTGTTGAAATGGTTTGTTCAGCACAGCCATGGGGATAATGAATTAACTCATTCAAATTTTTGGAAAATTGAGCAACAGGATTAGTACTTACCACCAATTGGAACTGTTGGGTTCCAGTTAAAAAATTAAAATTATCAGTTTGAACTTGTAGAGATTTTCCACCATCAACAAAACCTCCTTTTCCTTTAAATACTAATGGTGAAGTAGGTCTAATTGAAATTTCGGTTTCTACTTCATAAGTTTCATTACCTGCTTTAACTTTTAATTGAACTTTGGCTATTCCTAATTGGTTACCCACTATAATTTTTGAGAAGGCTTTTTGTTCTTGATTAGGACTTAAATTGAAAGAGGTTTGAGTTAGGCTGGCTATTGAAAGCAATTTGTCTGAGGATAATGAAATTTGAGAGGATACTGCTTTGTTAGTTGTATTATTCAAAGTGATAGGTACGATTAAAGTGTCACCGGGAGAAGCAACCAAAGGAGTTCCTATATTTAATACCACAGGGTCAGCAACGGTCATAAATTTTTCTGATGCACCAAATTGGTCGTTAAAATAAGCTTGAGCCATAATTCTTAAAGCACCAGAAAATGCAGGAATATTGACTGTCAATTTAGCAATACCATTTGCATCAGCTTGAGTATGTCTCCAAAAGCTTACAAATTTATTGGCAGGGTTATTCATAATAGGATTCATTCTTCGGGTATCGCTGAAAGATTCATACATCAAAGCATCTTCACCACCGCCCGCTTTGCTATTTTTCTTAAATCCACCAATTTCTTTGATAATTTTAGCATAAACATCATACTGCTGAACCGTCAAAGCATGAGGACCATAGAAATAGTCGTAAGGATTAGGAGTTTTTGAACGTTTAATTTGTAAAATTCCTTCATCAACAACTGCCAAAGTTACATGTGCATAAGGGCGTGTTTTAACTGTAATAGTTTGTTGGGTTTGAGATTTTACTTTTTCTTGTGCAATAATATTGACGTTTAATTTTTTATGAGGATTTTCTATAATTAATTTTTTAGCACCATGAGCCACCATTAAAGGAACTTCACTGTTGATATAGGGTCTAATTAAAGTTGCACAAACAAAAATATTGGGTACAAAATCACCCATTAAGTTTAAATCTAAAGATGCTGTTTGATTTTTAGTTTGTAAAGTAAAATGTTTCAATAATTTATCACGTTCAATGGTAACTATCAATTTTCCTTCAAAAGGAGTTTTGAATAGAATTTTTGCATTTTCATTGTAATTATAGGAATTTTTGTTACTTTCGATGATAATTCTGCCCTTGGGGTCAGTTTCAAAATGGGTCATATTTCCCCAAAATCCATAGGCATAAAAAGGGTAAGAAACATAAGATTTTTCTACGCCAGGGGTTAAAATGCGAATTTCATACTCACCACCAATTGTTGGAGTAAAGTTTAAGTTTGTATTTTCACCGTTTAATACTAAAACTTTTTCAAAAACTTTTTTAGACTTTTTTAAGGTTTGGAAAGATGTAGAGTAAAAAACTCTTTGAATAACCGTTTCGTAAGTGTAATGAATGACTTGAACTTTTGCAGGAATATTTTGTAGAATTTTACCTTCTTTATTTATTGCAATAATGGGCACGTTCAAAGGAGCATTAGAATTTATGTAAGAATCGAAACGATGAATACCCAAGAAAATATCTTGAGTAAATAATTCTTTTTGAATATTTTGGTAAACAGGGCGGTTATTTTCATCAAAAACAGCATTAGAAATATTGACTGACCATAAACCCGTACTTTGCCAATCTTCAGGTATTTTTATATTTGCTGTAGCTTTTCCTTCATAATCGGTTTTACCGGTATTTATTAAAGTACCAAAGGCAGCATTAGTGTTTTTTAATTCAAAGTAATATTGATTTAACCCTTTTGGGGCAAAAATTTGAGGTTTAAAAGCCATCATAACTTCATAATTGTAACCTGAGGCAGGACTTCCATACAAATGAAATGCTTGTAAATTTACATTTACTTCATGACCAGGTTTTAGGTTGTTTTCTTGAATATTAGCATTCACTTTTAACCTATCAGGCATAAATTCTTCTACTGTAAGTGTATAAGATTGAATAAGTTCAGTATTTCCTGCATAAAGTTGGCAAACATAATTTCCTGTATAAGAAGTTCTGGGAATATCAAAGTCAATTTGTACAGCGGATTGAGTATCTAAATTTTTAAGTTCTTCAAAAACCGTTTGATTTTTGGGATTGATAATTTTAAAAGTTACCGGCATATTGGAAACATTTTTCCAATTTGTATTTCTTACAATAACATTGAAATGAGCTGTTTCACCAGGTCTATAAAGAGGTCTCTCGGCATAAATCATAGCATCATAATGCTCATTTTTAAGACGTTTACCGTCCACATCAAAATCTACTTTGTCCCAACGAGTGGTATTAAACCAAAGAAAAGTAAAATCTTCCTTAGAAGATGCTGTAAGCATAGCAGGCTCAAAATATTTAGCATTTACATCTATATTTTTGATGATGGCTAAACCTCCGGGTCCAGTTTTCGCTGTACCTAACACCTGATTATTTTTTGAGTATAACTTAACCTCTAAACCTTGAATAGGTTGAGCATCCGCTAAACTATTTGCAAAGACAATCATTTCATTTTTATTGGCTTTAGCAATTAAACCTATATCCGTAATACAAACCAATTTTCTGGCACTTGAATAATACTCATCTTCCGAAAATACTTCTACATAATAAATTCCATGATATGAAGGCAATATATTTTCAAAATCTAAATCTAAAGCATATATATTACCAATCTTTTGTAAATCCTTCAATTCATAACTTTTATCATAAACCAATGTCCCGTTTTCTGATTGAAAATAATAATAATCGTCATTATATTCATTGTTTTTCATAAAAGCAGTTAGGTTATTTTCAAAAACTTTATAAACTCTAACCTTAAACTGCTCAACATTCAGAATATGTAAACCCACTTTTTTATTTCCTTTTGCATTAAGATATAGAGCATTCTGATTAGCAAATTTGATAAATTTTCCTATTTCTCCGAATTGTGCGGTAGTGCTATAATCTTCTTGAAGAGTAAACCCTAACGAAGAAGTTAAACCTTTGTGAATTTTAATGTTATAACTTTGGTTTTGAATAAATTCTGCTTGTATAGCTAATTGATTTTGATGAATAGAGACAGTAAAAGGAATTTTGGGTACAATTTGTATCCATTGTTTCCAATTATTTTGCTCTTCAAAACTTTGATTGGAATAAAGCGTAAAAGTCCCTAAAAAACCATCATGCTGGTTATCCGTTTTGGTAATTTCAAAAAATTTAGAAGGAACTTCTGATTGAAAATTCAAATCTTCATGAGAAGAAAAATTTGAACCTGAAAGCGTAATTCCTTTCAATAATTTGATGTTCAAAGGCTGCAATTCTTCTTTTAATTCTATATTTTGGACAGTTAATTCAATTTTGGAACTTTGAGTTTGAGTTATTAATGAAAATGGTAATTTTTGATTATCGGTTGTAATTTCTAATTTATCATTCAATAATTCAGGAGAAATTTCATAATTAAAATGCAAAATTAAATGCAACTCAGGTTTATGTTGACTTTTTGACCAATACGGAGTTATATCTGCAAAACGTAAATAGGGAGTATGAAACTCAATTTCTTTTTGTGAAAGAGGTAATTTTTGTTCATCAGGAGTAATTGGATTAGGGATTTGATGAAGTTTTACCTTGTATTTTGTGGAAGGTAACAGAGGAATCACAGGAGAAAAGACCAATTCATTGGAAGAAGTCCATTTATATTTTCCTTGAATATTGGGTTCAAATTTTAAATAATTTGCAGATTGCCATTGATTAAGAACTTTTTCATCCACCATTTTGGTGTTGAATTTAAAAGTTAAGTTTTGTAGAGGCTGAACCTCATCGGAAAAGTTTTTCGCTTCAAAATCAATTTGTTTTACAGAACAACTAGCTAAAATCAAAGTAATCAAAACAAATATTGAAATTTTTTTTCTTACAGAGAACATGAAATAAAATTTGATGTAAAAATAGTAATAAATTTGGTTGGTGGATAAACAATAGCACTATTTTTCAAAAAATTCAGTATCATTTTTTTATCAAAATAAAACCATTTGTCTTTTTCCGTTTTTATCTACAAACCTATATTTACCACCGTTTACTGAACAGCAAAAAGTTTACTTCTTTTACAGTTTTGAAAAGAAAACCATTTTCCTTGAGTTTAACGCAATCCTATGTATCTTCATAATCCAGATTATACTGAAGAGTTTTGATAAATAACTTGAGAAAAATTTATCAAGTTTTTCAACGGTCTCTTCTTACTAAATTTGTTTTTACATTTTCCTGTAATAAAAATAAATTTTGAATTTTTAAAAATTCTATGGAATTTTACGGTTCAAACGGTACGTAAATCATGAAGTTTCATTGGATTTTATTTATTAGTTTAGTTGTTAACTATCTATATGCACAAAGAGTAAACTTAGGTCCTGTAATTAACGATTCTAAAAGAACAGAAGCCTATATTACATTTTCTCCTGACGGAAATACCCTTTATTTTTCTCGTAAAAATCCCGGTACTCATTTTGATATTTATTATTCAACGAGAATTTCAAGTTCTGCATGGTCAGCACCTCAACCCTTAACTGAACTCAATAACGAAAAACCGAATATGGTTTTTTATATTTACCCTGATGGAAACACCATGTTAGTAAATGGAGCTTATCCTGATAAAGGCATTTGTAAAGTTTCAAAAGAAAATGGTAAATGGGGTAAACCGTCTTTATTAAAATTTGAACCTCGAGTATCTCAATGGGACCAGCACAATGCTAAACTTTCAAAAGATGGTAAAGTAATGATTTTAAGTTATCAATATGATATTTGCGTAAGTTTTTTACAACCTAATGGTTCATGGACACACCCTAAAAAAATTCCTAATAACATTAATACTCCCTATTATGAATATACTCCTTTCTTAGGTCCTGATGATAAAACCTTGTTCTTTTCTAGTGGTGGTCATGGAGCTGCTCAAAACGACATTTTTGTTACTACTCGTTTAGATGATACTTGGTTAAATTGGTCAGAACCTATCAATTGTGGTTCGGTTGTTAATTCTGTGGATTGGGAAAGCCATTTCGTAATTCCTGCTGTTGGTGATTTATGTTACGTTTATTCTTTAGCTGATGGAAATGGTGATATTTTTTCTGTACCCATTAAAGACCTTAATTTGGGGAATCCTATGATTTCTTTATCGGGTTTAGTTTTGGATAAAGATACCCAAAAACCTCTTCAAACTGAAATTGAATTTATTTATAATCAAGAATTTTACAAAACATCATCAGATGCTAACGGTAACTATAATTTATGGATTCCTGCTGGCAAAGACTATATTGTTAATTTAAGAAGTGATGGTTATTCGCCCCGTAATGAAAAGTTAGATTTAAGCTCAATCAACCAATTCCAAAATCAGAAAAAAGACTTTTATTTAGAAAAAGAAAAAAACATTTCAGAACAAAATAATATTCATGAAACAACAGAAATTGAAGATTTTTCTATTGTATATTTTGATTTTGATAAAGATAATCCCAGACAAACCTCTATTGAAGAATTAAAAAGAGTGGTTGATGTTGCAAAACAAGACCATGTTAATGTAAAAATTGAAGGTCATACTGATGCTATTGGTACTGATTCATATAATATGGGGCTTTCAATCAGAAGAGCTTTATCAGTTTACAAGTTTTTAAAACAAATGGGAGTTCCAGATTTTAGAATGAAGTATGAAGGTTTTGGAGAAACTCGCCCTGTGGACTCTAATGATACCGATGAAGGTCGTGCTAAAAACCGAAGAGTAGAAATCTTTTTAAAAAAAAGAAAATAAGCATTAGTCTTCCCTTTTAATTTTACTATGAAAAAAGAAAATTTGCCCTCTAAAATTTGTTTAAGTTGTGGGCTTCCCTTTCTTTGGAGAAAAAAGTGGGAACGATGTTGGGAAGAAGTTAAATACTGCAGCGAAAAATGCAGACGAAATAAAGGTAAAAATAAAGTAAGTTTGTAAATTGCCTCTTTTAAATTTAACAGGTAAGAAATTAATCCATTTGGTATGAAATATAGCCTTTGTAATAATACGTATTTTATTCATAGTCAAACAATTCAGCCGAATTCATTTTAAATTGCAACATGTTAGCAGCATCTGCCTCCATCACTACCTTTCCTTTGCATGGTAATTCTTCCGATTTTAAAATTTCCCCTGTTAGTTATTTCAATTTCTTCATTTCCCATTTTTGTTTTTTTGAATAATTTTGCTTTATGAATCGCAGAGAATTTCTATCCTTTTTAGGTGCCGCAAGTTTATTGTCCTTAGTAAATTTTCAAATAGAAAAATGTATTTATGTTCTGTTTAATGGAAAAATTTATTCGGAAGGTCGTTTTTTAGAGGGATACGTAGGAATCCATAAATCAGGCAAATTGGTGTACAGTCAAAAACCGATTATTGGTGATACCAATATTGATTGTAAAGGATTAGTAATCGCTCCGGGCTTTATTGATATTTTAGCGGATAATGCTTTAAATCCCGATAAAACATACCTCATTTTTGAAAAATATAAGCTTACAGATGGCTGTACTTCCCCCCTCCAAATGCACGGAGGTTCTGATGAATGTGGGCAGTTCTACAAAAATTTTTCTGTAAAACCTCATTACACCAATTTTGGTGTCTCTACTATGGTAATGACCATCCGTAACAAGTACCCAAGTTTATCTGCAAGACTAAAAAAAGTAGAACAGAATTTAGAGGAAGGAGCATTAGGAGTTTCTCATAGTATTGAATATCAACCTACTGATTATTTTGAAGTTTTAGAATATGCTAAATTGGCTGCGAAATATGAAAGAACCTTTTTTTTGCATTTGAGATATTCAGCCAAAGAAACGGAATTGGAAGGTGTTAAAGAGGCTATTAAATTAGCAAAAGAAACTGGGGTTGCTTTACACATTGATCATATCCATTCTACGGGTGGTACTTACAACATGCCTAAAGCCTTAGAACTCATTCAAGATGCTAGAAAAACAGGTTTGAAAATCACTGCTTGTGTTTATCCTTTTTCTTATTGGGCAACTTATTTACCTTCAAAACGTTTCGATCCAGGATGGCAACAGCGTTATAATTTAACTTATTCTGATTTAACGGTCGTTGGAACAGGTGAAAAATTAACCAAAGAAAAATTTGATATGTATCGCAAAGGATATAATCGTTTGGTTGCTGTCCCTGAAGGTACAATGGATATGAAAAATACCGTTGATTTGGCTCTAAAAGAAGATTTTGTAATGATTGGTTCAGATGGTGGTATTGAGAGTGAACCTAAAGCGAATAACCATCCAAGAGGGGCTTCTTGCTATGCAACTGCTTTAAATTATAGTAAAAAAATTTCAATGCCGCTTGAAAAAATGCTTTATAAAATGATTGATTTACCTAAATCATTAGTTTTTAAACCTTTAGAGAAAAGAGGAAAAATTCAAACTGGGTACTGGGCAGATCTGGTGTTATTCAATCCCGAAACTATTCAGGGAAAAGCATCAGTATTCAACCCAAACCAATTTTCTCATGGTGTTGAATATGTGTTTGTAAATGGTAAATTAGCTTATGAAAAAGGTCAATTAAAAAATATGGCGGGTATTGGAATTAAGTATTAGCATTTTATGACAAACTTTGCTTGAGTAAATGCCAAAAAAAGGATTGAGATACATTGAGTTCACCGAAATGCTAAAGCAAACAACGAAGCCTAATGCGAAGCATGAAGTGTATGCCCAAATAATTACTATTTTGTTGATTTTATAAATTGAAACATTAGTAATCCCCAACCTAAAATCATTAATAATCCACCTATAGGTGTAATAGGTCCTAAAAATTTCCATTGAAAAAATATTAATCCGTAGATAGAACCGCTAAAAAATGTAATACCCAAAATCCATAAAATACCCACAGTTTTATGAAAAGAATTGGTATGAGTAAACCATAATAAAGCTAAAGCCATATACATTTGATATTTCACAGCCGTTTCAAAAGAGTGTAATTGTTCTAAAGATAAGATATTTTTTAAAAAGTGTGCTCCTAAAGCTCCTAAAATAATAGCAGTAAATCCTAAAAATGCTGCGTAAATTTTATAAATTTTCATATTATTTTGTTTTTTGATTTTCTGAACTTTCCGTTGAATAATACCAATATTTTTGAGGTTTTTTATCTATAAGCCATTGAAAACCTTCTAGTTGATTTTTCTCAAACCATATTTCATGCATAGGGAAATAAGTGGATTCTGCATTTTTATGAAAAATAATTTTGGAAGGTTTGTTTTCTTCAAACCATATTTCAATATTCTCAGATTTTCCTTGATTCATTCCCAAATATTCATCACCATCTTTTGCGAAATAAATACTGTTGGCTTCTTTTTGGACTAACATCCAATGAATTTCTTTATCTTTAAATTTTCCATCTATATGCAAACCTTTAATTTGGTTAAATCCAACACTATCTTGCTGGGAAATTAAAAAACTATTTTTACGAATAGCAATAGAATCAGGATTATTATTTTTTAACCATAAATAAACGGTATCACCCATCATTTGACTAGAATCTGACCAAATAATTGGGTTTTGTATAAAAGAAATGATAGAATCTAACTGATTATAATGCAAGGAATCACAAATTGCTTGAAAAGAATTGGTAATAAGTTTTACGTTTTTCCAGGCTATTAACTCTTTTTTTCTTTTTGAAGTATCTTGAACACTAAATAAAGTATCAGCAAATAAAGTCATAGTATCGTTGGAATAAAAATAAATGACGTAAGGGTCATGAGTAAGCCAAAACTGATGATTTTTTGAGTTCCAAGTAGCAAAATCACCGTATAAGATAGTAGAAGTATCACGATTTTGAATATAAACATTACAAATGGCTTTGCCGCTATCTTGGTCATCCCAAAAATAAAGAGTATCTGCTTTAGCGAAATAGTTACTATCCTGATACCAAGGATTTTGATATAAATAAAAATTCTTTTTTTCAGTATCCAAAAACCCTCTCTCCGAATAAGCTTTTGAACTATCTTTTAATCCTAAAACATGGGTCGGTGCTTTTAGGGTTACCATTTTGGATTGGGTGTTATATTCTAAAGTATCAGTCCAAGCAAAAATATCTTTATTAGTCAACTTTATATCCTTCATGAAAAGTGCATTTTTGGTTTGTGTATTATATTGACCTATCACCGAAACCAGTTCATTTTCAGAATCTTTTAATTTGCCTTTTTGATTGTATTCTCCTATTTGCGTTTTACGATTATAAAGTAAATAGTCCGTAAAAAGGGTTGTTTTGTTATCCGTAAGTTGAACATTATAAAATACCTCAGCGATTTGTGTATTTCCGTCATAAAAAAGTTTCTCGCCTTTGAGTTGAGTGGTATCGTCCATGATCATTTTAACATTAGAAAAAGCTTGTATGGAATTTTCATGGGTAAAATGATATGCAGAATCACAATACATAAAAGTGGATTTTTGTTTTAAAACTACATTACCAATTAATTTTCTAATCGGTTGATTATCCATAGTAGCAAACTCAAAAACATCAGAATTAATAATCTCAATAGGCTCATTTTTTTGAGCATATAAACCACAAAAATAAAACCCTAATAAAAAAAATAAATATTTCAAAGTGTTTGAAAATCGCTGCAAATTACGAATTTTTTATAATTTTTGGGTTTTTGTTTTAGCATAGCTTAATTTTGATAATTTAGTTTTATGATTCATTTATTGATTAACTTTTTTATTGTCATTATTTTAAGTTCTTTTACAAGCGATGTAAATGCGCAATTCCGACTTACCTATATAGCTAAAAATTCTTTTATACTTCAAAATTACAAAACGGATAACCCCATCTATGATTTAGGAAATCATTTTTCTTATTCACCGGAATTGGTTATCGGTTTACAAGGTGCTGATATAGCCATATTTTCATTTGGTATTCAATATCATTTTATGGGAGGGAAAAACTCAAGTAATCAAAAATTAGGAGCAAATTATTTGCTTTTTCCTTTGAGTACAACTTTTATATGGAAAATTTCAGATACTCGATGGAATGCTTATTTAGATGCAGGTTTGCAATATGGTTATCAATTGGCTTCTCAAACTGGTGAAAATAAAGGTTTCTCTTATGAATTTCATTCACATTATTGGGGTTTGCATTTATCACCCGGTTTAGAATACACTTTAAACTCAAAGTTTAGGTTTATTTTTCAAGGTTACTACACTTTACAAATCAATGATGCAAGCAAAAATTTTTTCATAGGGAAATTCCATAATTATGGAATAAAACTTGGAATTAGGTATTTGAAAGAGAAATCAATTTAGTTTAGAATTTTAAATTGAAATTCAGTATCTGATATTTGAAAAAACCGTAGCTCTTGTTCCTTTTTGATTACTTTTGAAAATTGATTACCTTTGCATCATGAATTTATCTTTAGATTTTGATGTTAGTCAAATTCCAACACCATGTTTTGTATTAGATGAAAAATTACTCATCAACAATTTAGAAAAACTAAATTATGTTCAAAAAGAAGCTGGAGTAAATATATTGTGTGCATTAAAAGGCTTCGCCATGTGGAGTACATTTCCTTTGGTAAAAAAATATTTATCAGGAGCGACTGCTTCCTCTCTTCATGAAGCCATGTTATGTTATGAAGAAATGCAAAGTTCTGCACATTTATGTTGCCCTTTATACACTGATGCTGATTATGACAAAATTCTTGAAATCAGTAATCATATAACATTCAATTCTTTAAGCCAATACGAAAGATATCATGCTAAAGCATTAGAAAAAGGTTTAAAGATAGCCATTAGAATCAATCCTGAGTATTCAGACTCCCCCGCTGCTTTATATAATCCTTGCATTCCCGGTTCTAGGCTGGGTGCTACAAGAGAGAAATTTGGAGAAAAACTTCCCGAAGGTGTAACGGGTTTACATTTTCATTCTCTATGTGAATCTAATAGTTATGCTTTAGAAAATACTTTAAATGCTATTATTTCCAAATTTGATGATTTATTAAAACAAATTGAATGGTTCAACATGGGAGGTGGTCATCATATTACAAGAAAAGACTATGATATTGAGCATCTTATCAAAGTTTTAAAAGATTTTAAAGCAAAATACCCTAATATTAAAGATATTTATTTAGAACCTGGTGAGGCTGTTGGTTGGCAAACCGGTTATTTGGTTTCAAAAATTTACGATATTATTGAAAATCAAGACATTTACATTTTAATGGTAGATACTTCTATTTCAGCTCACATGCCTGATTGTATTGAAATGCCTTATAAACCCATAATTTTGGGAGCAACAGATTATATCAAAGGTACCAAAAAATATCGTATCGGTGGCATGACCTGTTTAGCTGGTGATTTTGTCGGTGATTATTCATTTATTGAAGAACCACAAATTGGGGATTATATTGTTTTTAATGATATGATTCATTACACAATGGTTAAAACAACCACGTTCAATGGTATCAATTTACCTCACATTGGTATTGTAAAAGAAGATAGAAGCTTTCAATTGATTAAATCCTTTGGTTACCAAGATTATAAATCTAGACTTTCTTAATTTCTTATTTGGTATGCCTAAACTTTATCACTAATTTTGCATTATGCTGATTGCTAATCCCATCTACGATGCCGTCTTTAAATACTTGATGCAAGACAAAAAAAGTGCAAAAATCTTGCTTCAAGCTATCCTCGAACTGCCAATCCTGGATTTACAACTTTCTTCCCAAGAATTTACCTCTGAAATTCAATACTTTTCTATTTTTAGAGTAGACTTTAAAGCTCGTATCAAAAATCGTGATAACCAAGAAAAACTCATTCTCATTGAATTACAAAAAATTAAATTCAGTACCGACGATATTTTTCGCTTCAGAAAGTATTTGGGTGAACAATATATTTCCCGAAATCATGTAGATGAACAAGGTAAACCTTTACCGATTGTAACCATTTATATTCTCGGTCATTACTTGGAGGAGTATCAGGAATATCCAATTATACGTGTCAAAAGACAAATACTTGAACATGGAACCAACAAAATAATAGAAAGTGGCAAAAGCAAATTTATAGAATCCTTAACTCATGATTGCATCATCATTCAAATACCTTCCTTAAAAAAGAAACAAAACAAAACCGACGAATTAGAAAAATTGATGGATATTTTTGATTTAGCAAAACGACATCAGATAGAATATGATGAAAAAGG
>CALLMJ010000149.1 GCA_938006875.1 uncultured Bacteroidia bacterium | reverse complement strand
CTTTTTGAAGCAGTAAGTAAAAGTTGGAAAAATCAGAGAACCATCTTGTGTAAGTAACTCTTTCATTGTTTCGATTACTTCTTGCGGAGATAAAGCCGGAAAGGCAGATGCAATTTTTCTGAATGACGAATGTACAATCAAATTCTGATTTTTTGATATACTAAGATTCAATAAGTATTCTTTAAAATTCATATTTGAAAATTAAGACAAAAGAAGAGAAGTTTTTAATTAGTAAGCATTATATTTTGCGGAGAGGGAGGGATTCGAATGGCAGTGCCATACCGGCTTACCCAGTACGACGGTTTAGTCCCGCTGGGATTGCCTTCAGCCAGCTATTTGATGATATTATTTTCCTTTAACCATATATAACCTTCAAAGGACTTAAAGAATTTTTCTCTTTTGATTGCCTCGGAGCGAGAATCAAACTCTTCAAAATAAATCAATTCCCAAGGGATAAATTTTTTGGTATAAACAGATAAACCATTGTTATGGTCATCAAAACGTTTAGAAAGATTTGAGGTATGTCCGTAGTAGTGTTTATTAAATTTAGGTGAGAAAAGAATGTATGTATAAAATTTACTCATCTTGCGGAGAGGGAGGGATTCGCCTCAAAATGTCTAAAAATCCTTTTTTTGCTTTGAAAACATAATATTTAAACAATCTGTTGCCCAAAATTTGCCCATTAACTTTAATTTTATTTTTTTCGTTTTTATAAAGAAAGAATCTAATAATTTTTTTATTTTCAAATTACTAATCTTATTTTGTTCACTAAATACGGTAATGCTAATGATTACAGATAAAGAACATTTTAATAATATCCTAAAAACAGCTAACCTTATTTACCCAATACCTCTTAATTTAAATTCTTACAAAAAAAAAGAAAAAAAAATTAAAAAAGAACGAGATTTAAAGTTTTTAAGTTATCTGTTTACGAATGGAATTCCATATCAGCAACTAATTGATAATTTGGACTTATTAGAAAAATCGCTTTCTTTGCCAAATCTTAGCCAGAGGCATATTGATTTTATTTATACTCGTGACGAAGTTTTATTTCTTCCTGGTCGGTGGTACAAGTTTCATATGATCGATTTATTATTTATGAAAAAATATTATGAAACTGAATACAGCGATACCGCTTCCTCGAATAAAATAAATCATAACATAAGAATAGGTTTATTATTTGCGATTTACATTAAATATCAAAATCAAACAAAAGACGAAGTAAGATTTTTAAAGAATAAATCACAGAAAATCGGAAATAAGTACTCAGTACAAATCATCCCTAAAGATTCTGTTTTCTTTGGAAAACCACTTGATTTAAGCCATTTTGCAGGAATTATTAGTTACAAATCAAATAGATCATCTAATCTGTTAGCTAAGTGGATCAAAGATTTAGGATTTAAAGTATTATATTTTAATTCAGCCCATAAACAAAAGCATTTAATAATCTATAACATTAGTAAATTCATCGAAAAATACATTGATTACAAGAAAGAAAATACTCCAAAAATTACTAAATCAACTCGTGATGAATATAATCTAAGCTCCAAAGAGTACTTTGATCAATTTATCAGCAAATCCATTAGAAAACTTCCTGAATATATAAAACACCCTTTGGAAGAATTTGAATTTCGTTTCCACAGAAATGCAAGTTTTTTTAACTTAAAAAAATTTAGGGGTTTACCTTTTATTCGAGTGATGTATTCGAAATACATTTGGAATTATAAATTTTATGTGCCATCTCATTTCCTAAGTTATATCCATCTCTCCAATGCTTTTTTCTATAAAAATATTTTTAATCAAAGCCAATCCAAACACTTCAGTTTTATGAACGATAAAGTTACCTCTGATGATGAATTTGAAAAATTCATTGAATGGTTAAGTGGAATACTTCTAGAACTCAGCTTAAACCGGGAAATCGATTATAGTGATAATCAATATTATTGCAATTCAAAGCATTTTTCCCAAATAAGAGAATCTTATCCAATTGTAAAAAGAATTTCAGAGAATGGTATTAATCTCGACATTCAAAAAGTGGAAAATTATTTAAATGAAAAATTAAATGAATATTCTAATATTAAAGATTCAATTGATGATAAAAATTTATCTGAATTATTTAATAAAATTGAAAAATATTTGAAATCAACTTCAGTAGAGAATTCCAATATAGAATCATTAACGGAAGATGATGATGAACTTTCTGACAATGAATCAGACAATGAAAATAATTCCCAGGTTATTTATTATGATGAGAAAGAATTTGATTACGCTTTAATTAAATCTATTTTTTTAATTTTAATTTTTTCTTCATTTAACTCTGAAGGTAAGATATTTGGACATTTTACTACCCACGGTGCTAGTACACATAGAATGACTTGCAAAAAAGTTAATTTGCAGGGAATGCGAAAGATTATGAGGGAAAATATTTTTCTACCTTCCAAAAATGATTTTAGCAGGATGTTATATTCTGCAGATGTATCAGGTCAGGATCTAGTTGTTGCAATATCTTTAGCCAAAAGATTTTACAGTTCGAAAAAGAATAGGAAAAAAGTGAAGGAGTGTAACAGAATAGTTAAGCAAATTCAAAAAATCAACTCTGAGGGAATCAAAATTGACTCAAACATTGAATTAAGAGGTATTACAAATTGGTTAGCTTATGAGGGTTATAAAAAATTAGAAGCTATATTAGAGAATGATAATAAAAAAGAATCATACAATTCCCGTATATTTAGTATGAAAGCTAATACATTTGATTATGACATAAAAATATTCAAATCCATCGTAAAAAAATTTTTTTACACTAAGTTATATGGTGGAAGTAAAAATACGGTTATTAAATCTATAATCCCCGACTTTGAAAAAATAAAAAATGATATAAAAAAAATTGTTGATGATAATGATTTAATAAAATCAAATTTTAATGAATTTGAGCTAAAAGTGTTCGAAGCACTAAAACATCTACAAAAGACTTTAAATGATATTGATAAATATGACTTAACGACAGTTGTCAAATCAATTAATAACTATCTGAAGGCACACTACGAGTTTTTAACTGATCTTATAGAAACGAATCAACTTATAAATAGTCAAGCAAATGAAAATAGTTACAGGATTAAATTTTTTAACGTTATTTATGAAGATTATTTCAAAGAAACTCTTTTATCGCTTTTATTTTTGGATAAATTAGATGATGAAATATTTCAAAAAAAATTAGGTGTATTAAATGATTTTATTAACGATGCAGAAAAGTTCTATAAAGATAATAAGAAGACTTTACCGACATTATTAAATTGGCAAACCGTTTTGGAAGATATAGATATTACTTATGGCCAAGTTTTAACACGAAGTAGAAGTTATCCCGTACAGGCATCAGGTGCAGAGCTGATGCGACAATGGTTAATTGTATTAAATAAATATTCAAAGAATTATGA
>CALLMJ010000148.1 GCA_938006875.1 uncultured Bacteroidia bacterium | reverse complement strand
GTTTTTAATTTAACACCTATTAATCTTAAAGAATTTTGTAAATCTAACATGAAAAGTTTACTTTGGATTGTAAAATTAAGAAACTATAAAATAATAAAACCCAAAAATCATAACTTTTTTAAATTTTTTTGGTATATATATAAATAACCCTCTAATTTTGTGGTTAAACCACTCAATAAAAATGGCAGAATATATGACAATGCCCAAAATGAGTGATACCATGACAGTTGGTACACTTGTAACATGGCATAAAAAAGTAGGAGATATTGTAAAGTCAGGGGATATACTCGCTGATGTTCAAACAGATAAAGCTACAATGGAGTTAGAATCTTATTATGATGGTACGATCCTTTATCAAGCCATTCAAGAAGGTCAGGACATTCCTGTGGATGCTTTATTAATTATCATTGGTAAACCCGGAGAAGATTATCAGTCCATTCTTAAAAAATTTGAAGCTCCAAAACCAGAAACTTCTCCTATAATTGAAAACTCACCACCAACTACTAATTCTCAATCTGAATCTTCTTCATCTTCATCTACATCTATTCATATTGTTAATAACCAAGAAGATAATCGTTTAAAAGCTTCTCCATTAGCGAAAAAAATAGCTCAGGAATATCAAATTAATATTCATGAAGTTAAGGGTTCTGGTGATGGTGGCAGAATTATCAAAAGAGATATTGATAATTACTTGGAATTGTTACAAACTCAATCCACTACCACAAAATCCACTACTTCTTACATCTACGATAATTATGAGGAAATTCCTTTAAACAATATGCGAAAAGTAATCGCAAAACGTTTAACGGAAAGTAAAAATAATGCACCTCATTTTTATTTAACCATGAAAATTGATATGGATAATGCCATTGAGGCTCGTAAAAAATTAAATGCTTTGTCTGAAACCAAGATTTCTTTTAATGATATTATAATCAAAGCAGTAGCTTCCGCATTAAAAAAGCATCCAAAAGTCAATTCTTCTTGGTTAGAGGATAAAATTCGTATTAACCATCATATAAATATAGGTGTTGCGGTAGCTATTGAAGAAGGGTTAGTAGTTCCTGTCATTAAAAATGCAGATATAAAAGGCTTATCTCAAATAGCCAATGAAGTGAAAGAATATGTGAATAAGGCAAAAGGAAAAGGCTTAGCTCCTGAGGATTTTACGGGTAATACTTTTACTATTTCTAATTTAGGCATGTTTGGAATTGAAGAATTTACGGCAATTATAAATCCACCTGATGCTTGTATTTTAGCAGTTGGGGCTATTGTTGAAGAACCAGTAGTGAAAAATGGTCAAATTGTGATAGGAAATACTATGAGAATTACGCTTTCCTGCGACCATAGGGTTGTAGATGGTGCAGTAGGTTCAGAATTTTTACAAACCATAAAATCTTATTTAGAAGATCCACTGAGAATTTTACTTTAAAAAATTTAAAAGCGTAGATTGATTTCTACGCTTTTTTTGAATTTTTGCAAATTATTGGGAAATTTAAAAGTCCTTTATATTTGTGTATTATAAATTAGCTTATCAACCCAAAGGTTACCCGTTTTTAGTTTTGAATTTAACAGATTTTTGATAAAAACAAAAAGAACCGGCACACTAAGTAATCCGGCTCCTACAGAATCAAAAAACGACTTTTTGGTGTTTTTTATTTATTGGCTTTTAAAGGAATAATGATTTTTTGACCTTCTTTTAATTGAGCATCTTTTTTAATGCCATTGATTTTGCAGATATCAGCAACTTTTACTCCATGATTCTGAGCAATTTTCGATAATTGTTCTCCTTTTTTTACTTTATGAATAGTTTGTACTTTTACTTTTATTTTTTGTCCAACTCTTAAATCATCATCATCTATTCCATTCAGTTCTTTGATGTTTTTAGAAGGAAAATTGTACATAGATGCAATGGATGATAAAAATTCATTTTTTCTTACAGTATGAACATGTAAAACACCTTGAATATTTTCAGATTTAGTAACTTTCTTGGTGTTATCATGGGAAGTTTTAAATTGTGATTTTTTAACTTCCGTATTCTTTTTTTCTAAGTTAACAGTTTTTGTTGGAGTAGGGGAGGATTTTTTAGTAGTTTTTTCTTCAATTATTTCCTCAAAATCTGATTTTTTTGTTGCAGAGCTTTTATTATTTTTAACATTTTTTAAAATTTCAGTTTCATCGTTACCTAATTCTTCTTCTTCGGTTTCATTTTCTGAACTAGCTAATTCACTGTTTTCGTTTGGGTTTTGTTCATCTGTTGATAAAGTATCACCTTCCACTAATTCTTCAGTGGTTAAAGGACGTTGTTTACCGCTCTTGGATATATAGTAAATGCTAAAAGCAATTACTAATGCAGACACTATCACGAACACTAACAGGTTCGTAGGAATTTTGGGTTTTTCTTCTTCAAATTGTTCGAAATCCATATCTATAAAATTTAATTGTTATTTTCTTTTAGAGGTATATATATTTTTTTGCCAATATTTAACTTGTCTGGATTTTTAATTCCATTGATTTTCAATATATCATTTGTACTTACTCCATAATTCTGAGCTATATTTACTATTTTTTCATCTTTAGAAATTTCATGAATCGCTTGTATTGGAAACGTAAGTTCCTGACCAATAACTATTTTAGTATTTTTTAATCCATTTAAAACTTTTATGCTATCTATTGGATAATTAAATCTCTTAGATAATAGTTCTAATTTATCATTTTTAATGACTTGATATTGAATAAATAAAGGTTCAGGATTTTTAGGTTTTTTAATTACGGTGTCCTCTTTTGGAATAACTTGGTTTGCTAAAGTATTTTGAAGTATTTGAGAATTATTATCAACTCTTACAATTTGAGAATTTAGCAAAAAATAGTAGAAAATTAAAGCAATGGTTACAATTGCAGTTCCAATAAAAAGATAGTATCTTAAACCTGAATCTTGTGTAGAACTTTTGGGTAAATTTTGATTTATGGAGTTATGATTAAGATTTTCTTGAATATTTTCTATTTTTATTGTATTTAATAACGTATCTTTTTCTGGATTTTGTACTATTTTATGATTATAACTGATAATTTGTACTGTAGAATTGTCATAACCACCTAATTCATTAGCTAAGTTAACCAATTTTTCAGCCTTTTGTTGAGCGTTCATTTCTGAATTAGAAAGAATTTGATGTATTTGTTCATGTGTTAGTAAAGAACAAATACCATCTGACATGAATGCAAAAATATCGTTATCTCTAATGGTATGTTGTTGAATATCTGGAACTACAGTTTCTCTGATACCTAACGCCCTGGTAATTTCATTTTTTCTTGGGTGATAATGGGCTTCTTCATCTGAAATAATTCCTTGATTCACAAGTTCTTGAACAAAACTATGATCTTTCGTTAAAACTTGCAAACCTGTTTCTGGATTATATCGGTATGCACGTGAATCACCAACGTGACCTATGGTTATAACCTCACCGTAAATAAAGGCTACAACAATCGTTGTCCCCATTCCTTTTTTATTTGGATTTTGAAGGGAATATTCATAGATATTTCGGTTAGCGATTTCTACTGATTGAATCATTAATTCATGAATATTATCAAATGAACTAATATTTTGAAAAAAGTTTTTTATAGACTCAATTGCAATTTTAGAAGCCTCATCTCCTGCCGCATGACCTCCCATTCCATCAGCAACAAGAAATAAATAACCTCCATTGATACCATAAAAAGCCATGGCATCTTCATTGATTTCTCTAACTATTCCTTTATCCGTGTGATTACCAAAATCAAATGGTAATAGTTTCATTTAATTGGTATTTTTAAAACATTACAAAAATGATAATAAACTTTTACATCTAAAATTCTCAAAAAATACACATTACCATTTGGGATTTTTTATAAATTGTGAATTGTAAAAAAAGTGAATTATAACTGATGCATTGAAAAAATTGTCAATAAACACAGAAATATAACTATTTGTTTTTCAATTTTTTGTATTTTACAATAGCTTTGTAAACTTATTACCAATTTTATAAATCATGATTTAAATTACTGTGGGTATGTTTATAAGTTTGTTTTTCACAATTTTTTTCCATTTAATTTTATCATGTTAGGAAGTCTATTTAGAAATCTTTTGTAAATTTGTAATATGGCTTTACAAGAAAAATATATCATTCCTTTAACAGATTTTGGGTT
>CALLMJ010000147.1 GCA_938006875.1 uncultured Bacteroidia bacterium | reverse complement strand
AATAAATTCTACAAATTCTTTTTCTGAGCTTTCTAAAAGAAATTGAATTACGGAAATAAAAAAACGGTTATCCATACCATTTTTTTTTAAAATTTCGGAGCCAGGATAAACCGGAACAATTTTTTTATAGCCTCCTTCATGATCTAATTTTTCAATTTCGGGGTGAGAAAAAGTAGGTATTCCTTGAATCCATTCTGGTTTACCATATATCATAAATGTTTCTGAGGATTGATTATAACGTTTTTGAATCCATTCAATTCCTTGAAACCAATTAATTAGTACATATCCTGAACCATCGCTAAAAATAGCCGTTAAACGATTTTTTTTATTCGCATTTTTAATTATTTTAAATTGTGAAAATTGACCCATCAAAGTGATAGCTTCTTTTTCATTGGGATTAAGTTGTTTGATATTTAATAAATTAGAACGATCTACGTAGCGTCTTGGAAAAAATAAAAGTAAATCTTCATAGGTATGAATATTGGCATGTTGTTTTAGAATCCCAGCCTTTAATGGACCAACTTTTTTTAAAAATTGTATATCAGTTTGCCAATATTTATTCATAAATTATCGAAAAGCATCTATAAATTGTTTGAGTTGATACTCCCCTTCGGGATTAAAAACAATGGATATAACATCAAATCTGCAAGGACAGTTTTCCATTTTTCTTTCATACAGATAGGATTGAGCGGCAATTTTAATTCGTTTTTGTTTTTCTTCATTCACAGCCGCTTCAGGGAAAATCCATTCTTGAGAACTTCTGGTTTTGACTTCTATGAATACCAATTCTTGTAAATTAAATGCAACTATATCAATTTCATTTTTTTCAAATCGGTAATTGGTGTCTAAAATTATAAAACCTTGGTTTTGATAAAATTGTTGGGCAATCCATTCTCCTTTTTTCCCTAAATCATAAGGATTCATGAATACAAAATTAAAAAAATTACAAATAGAAAAAACCAGTTTTAAATATGGGATATGCGTGAGGGATTCGAAGGGCACAATTCAGTAATACTCATTGACCACGAAGTGCCACTGCCTTTGATGCTGAGTTTACCGAAGCTGATAAAAGGATTGTGATATATTGAGTTCACCGAAATGCCGAAGCGATCGCGAAGCCCACTTCGGCAAATAACAGCCCGACCCAATGAAAGTAAGGGGAACACCCTAATGTTAATTAATCTCCATCATTATCCGTATAAGTAACAAGCAACCCTAAATTACTCATCATATCCACTTTTAATAAAACAACTAATTGTTTTAATGAAGTATGTAATTCTTGAACTTTCTGAAAATCATTTTGAATAGCATTTTCTAGATTTTGAATGTTAGCAATCTTAGATTGAACTTCATTAAATTTATTTTTAATTACATCAGAAAGTAAGGTTCCATTATAATCAATTTTTAGGTGATTAAGTAAATCATCAAGCCCTTGACCATTTTTTCCAGTAAAAGCATTTTGCAAGCCTTCCAAATTGGCTTTAATGCAATGAATAGATTGCTGAGAAAGTCTTTTTTCTAAAAGATTCAAATTAATATTTCCTTGATTTTCAATGCCAGAAGGCTGACCGATTTTACTTCTTCTTACATTTTCCATGAAGTAAACTAAGCTATTACAATAAACCGTTAGGCTGCTGGTTACGTCTCTTCCATCTTTTGAAACAAAGGTTTGAAGATAATTACCTCCATTGGGTTTCCAAAGCTGAATAAGTTTAATCAGTTGATATTGAATTTCTTTTACACAGCCCAACAAATAATTTTTTCTACGATTAGCGAAACTATCTGTTGTAAATAAATCTAGAATTTGATTTTCATTTTGACTAAACAACAAAAATTCTATACAGCCTAATCCCTTTACGGTAACACCCGCTTCTGCAAAGTAAGTACTATCCAAATTAACATTGGCTAAATTTTGCTGAAACAAATTTTGATTAAAATTTCCAAAATCTATGTTTTGCCCTATAAAATTTTCTTCCTGCGGTCCGAAATTAGAAAACTCTGCTTTTTTCCATTGTAGAAGTAAGTTTAGGTATTGATTTTTAAGATTTTGTAAATAGCTTAGATTTGTATTCTGATGAAATTGATTCACTGAATTTTCCAATTGAATAGCGGATTGTAAGGTATTTTCATACTCATTGATGATTTGGTTACCTAAATTAGAAAGCAAAGCTTTACGGTCATAGGTATTAAACAAATTTTGGTCTGAGGGACCTTCAGGTTTTTTGCAACCTTGAAATACTATTAAGCTAAAAATTACGATAAAAATGAAAGGTTTCATAAATGATTAGAATTTGCTGGCAAAAATAATTTTTATTTAGATTTAGTACAAATAAAAAATGTAAAAAAAAATAAAAAAGACTGCTTACAAATAAGCAGTCTAAGTTGGGATATGAAAAAGAATTAATTACCTTTTTCTTTGCTTTTCTTTTCAGCTAATTGGATAGCGGCATAAGCATCCACAATACCTCCTGTAATACATAAGTCTGATAAGGAAGTATTAGCACCTTTTTTACCGGGTTTATTAATTTTATCGGTTACTTTAAAAGAAGATTGCATAATAATTTCTTTAACATCTTGTGCCGTTAAATTAGGAAAATAAGACATAATCAAAGCGGCAACACCAGAAGTCGCAGGAGCCGCCATACTTGTTCCGCTATTAAATTTGTATTGATTTTTATCGGGAACAGTTGAATAAATATCTACACCCGGAGAAAAAACATCGACTTTTGTTTTGCCATAATTAGAAAAACTTGCAATAAAATCATCATTATTAGATTTCCAACCAGAGGCACCAATTTCTAACCAATTAGAAACTTCTTTTTTGTTTTTTTTGATTAATCTATTAGGAAAATTATTTTCAACCTCTAAATCTTTTGAATCGTTTCCAGCCGCATGAATTAACAAAACTCCCTTAGATTCAGCATATTGAACCGCTTGGTCAACATAGTCTTTATTGGGAGAATAAGCTTTACCAAAACTCATATTAATAATATGTGCACCATTATCAACCGCATAATAAATAGCATTAGCAATATCTTTATCTCTTTCATCACCATCTGGAACCGCTCTAACAGGCATAATAATTACATTATTCGCAACTCCTTTTATACCCAAATTATTATCACGATTAGCCGCAATAATACCAGCTACGTGAGTACCATGTCCAGCATCGGGTCCTTTTACATCATTATTTCCGTATCCTTTTTCATTGAGTTTTTTAGGATTATCTCCCACTAAACCACGAGGGTCAAATTCAGTATTATAACCATATTTTAAACCTTTCTCTAGATACTCAACATAATCTTTTAAATCAGAAACTGTTATACCCAGTTTTATTAAACCTAAATAACCTTCTTTTGCTTGGGTCATTTCTTCGGTATCAGGTTCATAAGCTTCCACATCAGCTTGAGAAATTTCTTGTTTATTTAATGCTTTTTTTAGTAAATCCTCGTTTTTAATAGCTCCATCATACATAGGCTTTATCATTGCCATTTGCATTTCCATTTCTTGCTTTTTGCTTTGAAACTCTTTTTTAATTTCTTCCCAATACAAGTACTCTGGTTTTTTAGAAGCTTTGGCTTTAGCATATTTTTTGGATAATCTTACATATTCACGGGTTAATTCATAAGAATCTTGAGCGATATCTTCCCCCTTTTTATTGCCTAAAAAACTCCAACCATGAACATCATCAATATAACCATTTTTATCATCATCAATACCATTGTTAGGAATTTCCTTGGAGTTTGTCCATATAACATCTTTTAAATCTTCATGTTCAATATCAACCCCTGAATCAATAACAGCTACAATAATTTTTCTGCCTTGTTTTCCTTTTAAAAGTTCTTGATGAGCTTTTTCTGATTTTAAACCGCCTCTTCCATCTTGAATATGCCAATCCATTGGAGGCTTTTCACTTTGTCCATAAACTAAACCATAAGACAAAATCAAACTACTAATCCAAATTTTTAATTTCATTCTTTATAATTAAAGCGGCAAATATAAACATTTTATTATTAGGAATCTCATGAAAACAATCCTAATTTTTTTGGGGACTAATTTAGTAATTGTAAAAGATTGATTTTAACTTTGCAGCAAATATTAAAAAATTTAATGGAAGCCTCAGTAATATATGAAATTTTAGAAGAGCAAATTGCTCTAGTTACTATCCAAAGACCTAAAGCCTTAAACGCTCTTAATCAAGAGGTAATGCTCGGAATTGAAAAAACTATATCTGATTTAATTGCTAATGAACAAGTAAGAGGAATTATCATTACTGGATCAGGACAAAAATCTTTTGTAGCAGGTGCTGACATTTCTGAAATTACAGAATTAGCTTACGAAGAAGCAGTGAGTTTTAGTTTAAGAGGTCAAAGAATATTTCAATTAATAGAAAATTCACCTAAACCCATTATTGCAGCAATTAATGGTTTTACTTTGGGTGGTGGTTGTGAATTAGCCATGGCTTGTCATTTGAGAATTGCTTCAGAAAATGCTGTTTTTGGTCAACCAGAAATTAAATTAGGAATTATTCCTGGATATGGTGGTACCCAAAGGCTTATACGCTTAATTGGAAAAACTAAAGCTACAGAATACTTATTAAACGGTGAAAATATCAATGCAGAAACTGCTCTTCAATTAGGGCTTGTCAATAAAGTTTGCTTACAAGGAGAACTTTTAGAATCTGCTAAGGAAATGATGAAAAAAATCCTTCAATTTTCTTCTGTTGCTATTGCCAACACCTTAGAGTGTATTCAAGCCTATGATAATCCTGAACAAAATGGTTTTCAATTAGAAGCTATCAACTTCGCAAAGTCTATTGCTTCCGAAGACGGTAAAGAAGGTACTAAAGCATTTTTAGAAAAAAGAAAACCTGTTTTTAAGAACAGTTAGTTAAAAGGATTTTTAGGGCGCGCCCTTTTCGCTAACGCTACAGGGTCGGGCAGCTACGTTTACATTGAGCTTGCCAAAGTGGGCTTAGATTTCGCTTTAGTATTTCAGTGAACTCAATATATCGCAATCTTTTTTTCACTTTTTATAAAAGTGAAAAAAAGGCAGTGCTAAACCCTGCACATCCCGCACGCTTATTAAGTATAAAATAAGGCTTTTTTTAACTATGTTTCTAAATATCAAAGATTTTGTTTATATTTGCAAATATGCTCATTCAAATTGCTAATCCCTTATACGATGTGGTTTTTAAAGGTTTGATGCAGGATTTAGATGCCGCTAAAACCCTCATCTCCTCTATCCTGGAAATGAAAGTCCTCGAATTACAACTCAAACCACAAGAGTATAACAGCGAAGTAGATTTGTTTTCTATCTATCGTGTAGACTTTAAAGCTAAGGTGGAATTAGAGGACGGTTCTGAACTTATTGTCCTAATTGAACTACAAAAAATCAAGTTTTTTAATCAAACGTTTCGGTTTAGAAGATACATCGGCAATCAATACGCCAACAAAGACAACATGAAAGGCAATGATGCAATTCCCATTATCACC
>CALLMJ010000146.1 GCA_938006875.1 uncultured Bacteroidia bacterium | reverse complement strand
GGTACCATCGGGAGATAGGTCTATGCTATTCACATCACCCGTATGCCCACTAATGGTTCTAATAAGTGTTCCTGTTGAAATATCCCATATTTTGATTTTATCATCAGCAGAAGAAGAAACAACATAATTATTGTTGGGAGTAACTTTAACGGAAGTAATATCTCCTGTATGACCTGTACAAGTAAATAATAACGTTCCTGTGTTTGTCCAAATTTTGACTTTATCATCGCTTCCACCGGTTACGATTTTCGTACCATCAGGAGAGTAAGCAACAGCAGTAACATAACCAAGACTTAGATGGGCTGTTATATCATGAGCTAAAGTTCCACCGGGAAGGTTATATATTTTTAATTTCCCATTAGAACAACCCACCGCTAATTGATTATTACTTGGTGATATTGCCGTTGCAAATCCATAAGAGGTTCCTGTGTTAATAGTATCCACAATAATAGGATTCGTACCCGTATTATCAAAGATAAAAATATTTCCAAATTCCTCAATAGCGGCTATGTAATTTTGGTTAGAACTAAAAGTTACCCCCATAATACACATAAAATCATGCCCTACTGTGTAATCCCATTCTAAATTAGAAGTTGTTACATCAAACATACGGATAGAAGCAGGGTGGCAACTTGTACCACTCAATACTTTTTGCCCATCTGCTCTAAATGCTACTCCATTTACTTGATTATTCAACGGATTGCCTTTTTTACTCCAATCCATTGTTTGTGACTTAACTGCATAACTTAAAAAGAATGTTCCTAATAACATTGCTAATTTCATTTTGAATTTTAGAATTTTCATGACTATAAATTTTTAATTGATTTGATTTTTTCTAAATTTTTCAGGTGTTATTTCAGTTTGTTTTTTAAAGAACGTAACGAAATACGATGTGTTTTCAAAGCCCAGTTTATCGGCTATTTCTTTAATAGAATAGTTAGTGTAATGTAATAACCTTTGGGCTTCAATGATAATTCGCTTTCTGATTAAATCTCCTGCTGTGCATCCGGTTTCCTCTTTACAAATTTTATTTAAGTAATTAGGACTGATGTTCAGCATTTCCGCATATTCAGAAGGAAGTTTTTTAATAAGGAAATATTTTTCAATCAGTTGTTCAAATTCATGAATTTTTTCTTGTTTCAAGTTATGAGGCTTTATGTTTCCAATAGGATTGTATAGCCTTTCAAACTCAAATAATAAGATGTTAAGGTAAGAGCGAAGAACGTTCTGTGACTCTCTTTTCTTGGAAGAATATTCTTCGTAGAGGAGTTGAATTAAGACATCCCAACGATTTTTTCCTTCATTATTTAAACGTATATAAGTTTTAGCATCATTATGTAAAAAAGAAAACTGATGCAGTATATTGTTGTTGTAACGCAAGGAGAAAAAGTTTTCTGTAAAGCAAATCATTTTTCCTTTAGCTTTACGATTAATGTTTATGCTATTTACGCAACGTGGCTTTATGATAATGACTTTAGAAGCATCTAATCTTATTTTATGATTATCAATTATTAGCTCACCATCAGCGTCTTCCACTATAAGCAACGTGTAGAATGATTGTTTATGTGGAAATTCTAATATTGGAAACTGTTCTAATAATCCTGTTAAATTATGCAAATAGAAATGCTTTAAATCACTACCAAACAAAGCTATGTCACAAACTACGATTTCTGTTGTTTGTATCATTGTTATAAATTTTTGTTTGATATTAAAAAATGATATACCTATCTCAACTTGTGAGTAAACTTACTTAAATTTAAACTCTACAATAAATAACCTACTTTATGAACTAGGGTAGGTATACTTCGGAGGTTGAAAAATAGATAACCCGAATTCAGATAGATAAAAATTGCAATAAGGAGTATTCAATTTCTCCAGATTTTCAAAGTTTTTACAAAGTATAGTGATATCCGAATGCTTTTGAAAAAAAAGTTCTATTTCTTTTTGTGTTTTAATTTGAGGGAGTTTTTGTTCATGTTTTTCCTTTGCTTGAAACTGTTTTTTTAAATGACATTTTCCTTTACAAGTTGATTTTTGATTAAAACGATTGATGCATAAATTTTTAGCAATGTAATCCTGTTGCAAATAAAATGAAGAAAGTATCCAAAGCGTACTGGTGCTTTGCATGATAAATATCGTAAACAAGAATATGGATATTAACTTTTTCATTTTATGAATGCAAATATAGAAAAAAATAAAAAAGTTCCATAAAATAATAGAATATTTTTTTGCTGAAAAAACAATAAAACCAAAAAAGAAAGAATTGTCAAAACTTCTGTTATTAACTTGCAGAACTTAAAAGTAGGTGAAATTTATTTTTATAGACCATAACCCATAGTGAATAATTATTAGGAAATTCTTTCTTCATTTAAGTAATGTAATTAAACATAAAGAGCATTTCAAGAAGTTATTAGATTAGCTCTTGCGTTAATTAATATTAAAAAATAATACTAATTTTGTCAAGAGTACTTTCCATAACATGAAAAGAAAAAACATCATCTATGTAAACTACCTGAAATTGGCTTTTTTTAGCTTCATAATCATTATTGGTACATTTCCCAATCTAGATTGGGATTACTCCATCGGAACTGACCCTTCCTTGTCTTGGCTTTTCAATTATATCTTTGAAAATGATCTGAACATAGGTAAACATATCATTTTCCCTCACGGTCCTCTCTGTTTCGTTACTTATCCCTTGTATAACAATGTAATTTTATCGGTTATAATCACCGCTTTTTTAAAATTGCTTCTATTTTTTAATATTTACTCATTAATAACTCTTGAAAACCACCTAAAAACTATTGTTGCTTTTATTTTGGCTTATTTAATTTGTTTGTTTATCAATTTTTATGACTTAATTCGTTTCAATTTAATTGCTTTTTATTGTTTATTTTATTTAACTCAGGTTCGTTATTACAAGTATGCGGCTTTTTTCTTAACTGTTTACGCATTATTTGTTAAAGCTAATGTAGGAATTGTTTCGGGAGTAATTACTTTTTCATTTCTTTTTTACGAATTAATATCTAAAAAAGATTTTAAAACTTTGGGATTAGATTTACTAACCATCATAGGATTGATTATAACTTTTTGGTTTTTAATGTACCAATCTTTAAGCGGGCTTATGAATTATTTTACAGGACTTATCCATTTAGGGGAAGACAATTCTACTGCCGCATCTTTGTACCCTTACAATAACTGGTGGATTTTAACTGCTTTCATTTTCGCTACTCTTGCTATTCCTTTTATCAATTACTTCAATAAAAAATCCAATTTTTTTTGGCTTATATCTTTTTTAAGTGTTTTTGCTTTGTGGAAATACAGCTTAGCAAGGCAGGATAACATCCATGCTCATGCAATCTTATTTTATTTAATAATATTGTTCATATTGTATTGTATTTTTGTAAAACCTACGAACTTTTGGACATATAGCCTTATAGCAGCTTCTATTTTTCTTTATTCTATCAACTTAAAAAACGCTATCAATTACAATCCCTATCGGTACGAATTCATTAAAATCAATCATTTTCTACGTTTTGTTTTAGATTACAACTCTCTGAAAGAGGAGCTAATACAAAAAAGCAAGAAAGAAATCGCTATCTATCAATTAACTCCAGAGACAAGGCAAGAAATAGAAGATAACTACGTAGATATTTATCCTTGGGACTACGCAATTATTCCTGCTAATAACCTAAAATTTCAGTTAAGACCTGTTGTACAGAGCTATGCCTCTTACACTTCATGGTTAGATAAACAAAATGCAAATTTTTATAAAAATAACTCTAATACGGATTTCCTTATCTGGCACTTCGTTAAAGATAATATTAATGGAAGCCATTTTAGTAGCATTGACAATCGCTATTTATTGAATGATGAACCTCATACTTTATTAGAATTTATCAGCCGTTTTGAACATTTTAAAGAAGAAGGTTTACTATGGATTTTAAAAAAAAGACTAAAGCCTCTTGATTATCAAAAAAAAAATTTACAAAAAATCAATTCTCTTTGGAGTCAATGGATTAAAGTTCCACCTTCTGAACATTTAGTAAGGGCTAAACTAAAATTTGATAGAAGTTTTCTACAGTCTTTAAAAAGTTTCTTTTATAAAGATGACCCTTTCTGGATTTATTTGAAATTAGAAAACGAAGAAATCGTTAAATATCGTATCGTTCCAAAGAATGCAGAAGATGGTCTTTGGATCAATCCTCTGATTTTTAAGCGTAATGATTACCTACACAAAGTCAAAGAAATTCAGTTTTTATCTGCTCACAATTTTATTATGAACCCGCAGATTCAAGTAATTTTTGAAGAAATTATCTTTCCAGATAATGCTGTAAAAAAGTTTTTTAATATCCAAGATACTACTCTCACAAGTTTTTTTCAATCTTTGAACACTTTTGAACAAAAAAATTTAGACTATTGGGACCAATCTCCTCATTTCTCAGATAAATACTATTTTCAAGGTAAAAATTCACAATATATTGCGAAACAAGGCTATTCTTCCACTTTTATTTTGAAATTAGAAAGCCCTGCAAATTATAGACTACATGTAAATGGCTGGGTTTACTTACCCAAATATTATTTTCAACGAAATACGCTTCTAATTATGGAAATTCAAGCCGATGAAGGGAAAATTTGGCATAGCATTCCTATTGATGAACAAATCATAGATACAAAACAATGGAATCATGTTGCTACTTATGTCAATATCCCTTATGATTTTAAAAATCCTCAAATCAAAGCATACCTTTGGAATAATAGTGATTTAGATTTACACCTTGATGATTTCCAAGTTATTATAAGTAAATAATATTGATTTACAGAAGGAAGGGCGATATACCAACTTATAGTTTCATATTCAAGTGGTACATGCCCAAATTGCATCGAAGTCTTGTAATTAATTTATTTTGTTAAACTTTCCTAATTTATCAGGTTTAGCATTTACTTTGTAATACTTTTTTCATTAACAAATAAAGTTTATGAAAAGGTATTTTTTTTTAATCATTCCTATTGCTTACATAACCATGGCTTATTTTAATTTATTCAGTGGAGTAGAAAAATGGTTTAATAATCTTTCTTGGCTTAAACCCGTCGTAGAAAAATTTGAAAAACATTTGAGTACCCAAAAAGGTGAACGATTATATGTTAGTCTTAATCAACCTTTATATGTTCCAGGCGAAACAGTTTGGTTTACGGTTTTTTTGAGAAATGATGATAACCTAAAATCATCAGAAATCTCGGATATTCTTAAAATAGAAATTTTAGATCCCAAAGGAAATATTGCCAAAGAATACAAAATTATTCAAAAAGACGGCGTAGCAAAAGGTGATTGGGATATTACTGAGGATATGGTCGGTGGTATTTATACTTTGAAAGCTTATACTGAATGGCAAAAAAATGACCCCGATTTTAAACCTTATGAAAAAACCTTCCAAGTTCAAAAAATAGTGACCCCACGCCTTCTCATGAAATTAAACTTTCCTAAAAGAGGCTATGGTCCCGGTGAACAAGTTGTTGCTGATTTT
>CALLMJ010000145.1 GCA_938006875.1 uncultured Bacteroidia bacterium | reverse complement strand
GTTAAAAATCAGTTAGTACATGTACTAAAAGATTTGCGTGTGTTAATTCCTTCTGCATTTACTCCGAATAACGATGGTATTAATGATGAGTTTTTTATTACATCTAAATACATAACTTCTATTCAACTGATTATTATGAATCGTTGGAATCAAGTAGTTTTTGAAACCAATGATTTAAATTTCCGTTGGAATGGAGTGGATAAATCTGGAAAGCCCTGCCCTGAAGGTGTTTATACTTATTTTATGAAAGCACGTGATTTTGAAAATCAATTGTTTGAATTTTCAGGAACTGTTACTTTGATTAGATAATCAATTTATCATACTAAATTTATTCAGGGCTGTTATAAAAAATAGCCCTGAATTTTTATGATTTTGTTTTGAAACTTCCACATGAAAAGCAGATTAGAATCAATCAAGATTGTTATAATTTCAACATTAAATTATTTTATTTATCCATGATTTTACGGATTTTGAAAAAAACTCATCTAACGAAAAATCAATTTTTGTTTATTTAACCTTTTCTCTTTAACTTTGAGGTTTGTTTTAACTTTACAAAAGAATGTTGCTGAAAAGCATTGAAATTGCAGAAATGTATAATGGGGAAGTAAATGGTGATCACAATTTAGTGATTCATTCTTTATGCACAATTGAGGACGGCAAAGTTAATGGATTGGCTTTTTTGGCAAATCCTAAATATACTTCTTTTCTATATGATACTCAAGCATCTGCCGTATTAATATCAAAAGATTTTGTATTAGAAAAACCAGTAACAACTACTTTAATTAAAGTAGAAAATCCTTATGCTGTTTTTACAGATATACTTAATCGCTATTTTTGTAAAAAAATTGAATTATCAGGAATTAGTAAAAATACTGATATTGATGATTCTGCAATAATCGGTAAAAATGTTTATATTGATAGTTTTGTTCGTATATCAAAAGGAGTTATTATCAAAGATAATGTAAAAATTTTTGCGAATTGTTTTATTGGAGAAAATACAATAATTGACGAAGGAACTGTAATTTTTTCTAATGTAAATATTTACGACCATACACAAATTGGTAAAAATTGTATTATTCATTCTGGAACGACTATCGGAGCCGATGGTTTTGGTTTTGCACCTCAAAAAGATGGTACTTTTATAAAAATTCCTCAAATTGGAAATGTTATTATTCATGACCAAGTAGAAATTGGTGCAAATTCTTGTATAGATAGAGCAACATTAGGTTCCACGGTGATTCATTCAGGGGTTAAAATCGATAATTTAGTTCAAATTGCTCATAATTGTGTTATTGGAGAAAATACTGTTATGGCTGCTCAAAGTGGAGTTTCTGGTAGTACAAAAATTGGCAAAAACTGTATGATTGGAGGGCAAGTTGGTATTGTTGGGCATATAACCATAGCAGATAGCACACAAGTAGGAGCCCAATCAGGGATAAGCAAAACTGTAAAAAATAAAGGTTCGGTTTTAAGAGGAAGCCCAGCTCAAGATATTAAATCTCAGTTAAAACTTGAAGCTCTTGTAAGGCAACTTCCAGAACTTTATGAAAAAATTCAAGAATTAGAAAATCAATTAAAAAGTTTAAAGAACTCATAAAAAATTATATATGTACGAAAAACAGCATACGCTAAAAGCTGAAGTTTCATTTGAAGGTGTTGGTTTACATACTGGTGAAACCTCAAAAGTTACATTTAAACCGGCTCCTGAAAATCATGGTTTTATTTTTAAAAGAATAGATTTGAATGAACAACCTTTAATTCCTGCTAAAATAGATTATGTTACTGAATTGGAAAGAGGAACAACTATTGCAATTCATGAAGCGAAAGTCCATACCGTAGAACATAGTCTTGCAGCTTTAGCGGGCCTTCAATTAGATAATGTTCTAATTGAAATTGAAGGTTCTGAAGTACCTATATTAGATGGTTCTTCTATTGAGTTTATTAATGGTTTTAAATCCGTTGGTATTGAAGAACAAAAATCTAATAGAGAATTTTATGTGATTGACGAACCCGTACATTATAACGAACCCAGTAAACAAATTGATATTGCGGCATTTCCATTTGATGGTTTTAGATTAACCGTGATGGTGGATTATAATTCCAATGTTTTAGGGATTCAGCATGCAACATTAGTTCAAATTGAAGATTTTGAAAAGGAGTTTGCTTCTAGTAGAACTTTTTGTTTTTTTCATGAATTAGAAGGTCTTTTAAAAGCGGGATTAATTAAAGGCGGGGATTTAAATAACGCCATAGTAATTGTAGATAAAATGCCTAATCCTGAACAGTTTGACCAATTATCAAAATTATTTGGGAAAAAAGATGTTCAAGTAAAAGAAGGATATTTGAATAATTTGGAATTACGTTTTAAAAACGAACCAGCCCGTCATAAGTTATTAGATATGGTTGGAGATTTATCTCTATTAGGTAACCCCATAAAAGCTCAAATTTTAGCTGCAAGACCCGGGCATGCTGCAAATATAGCCTTCGCTAAAAACCTCAACAAACTTATCAAACAAAAAAAACTTATAAAAAAATATCAAAAAAATCCCTCTCAACAAAATGTGGTTTTTGATATTAATGCAATACAAAAAATTTTACCGCATCGTTACCCTTTTTTATTAGTAGATAAAATTACAGAGTTTCGTGAAAATTATATTGAAGGTGTAAAAAATGTTACTATTAATGAGCCTTTTTTTGTTGGGCATTTTGAAGGAAATCCCATTATGCCAGGTGTCTTACAATTAGAAGCAATGGCGCAGGTAGGTGGAGTTTTATTATTAAATTCCGTTGAAAATCCTAATGATGTTTGGGTTTATTTTTTAGCTATTGATAATGCTCGATTTAGAAAACCCGTTATTCCAGGTGATCAATTAGTTTTTAAATTAGAATTAGTTGCCTTCAAAAGAGGTATTTGTAAAATGACAGGCAAAGCTTTTGTCAATGATGTATTAGTATCAGAAGCTGATTTAACAGCAAGTTTAGTTCCAAAAAAGAAAAATGAAACAGAATAATATTCATCCTTTTGCCGTTATTCATTCCGAATCCAAAATCCACGAATCCGTCAAAATTGGTCCTTTTTCAACAATTTATGAAGATGTTTTTATTGAAGAAGGCTGTTGGATTGGTCCTAATGTTACTATTTTCCCAGGCACAAGAATTGGTAAATATTGCAAAATATTTCCGGGAGCTGTTTTGGCAGGTGATCCTCAAGACCTCAAATATAACAACGAATATACAACCGTAGAAATTGGTAATTATGTAACTATAAGAGAATGTGTTACTATCAATAAAGGAACTGAATACAATTATAAAACGGTGGTGGGTAATAATACTTTAATTATGGCATACTCTCATATAGCCCATGATTGTGTAATTGGTAATAATGTAGTGATAGCGAATGCAACGAATATGGCTGGTCATGTTATTATTGATGATTTTGCTATTGTAGGAGGTATGACTGCTATTCATCAATTCTGTAAAATTGGTAAACATGTTATAATTCAAGGTGGTTCTTTAGTGAAAAAAGACATCCCTCCTTACATTAAAGTTGGAAGAGAACCCTTAATTTTTGAAGGGTTGAATTTAGTAGGTTTGAAAAGAAGAGGCTTCGAAAATCAAGATATTGAACTTATTAAAGATATTTATAGAATGTACTACGGTAATGGTATGAACATTTCTCAAGCTACTATTAAAGTAGAAGAAAGTTTCGCTGAATCCATCTATAAAAATGAAATACTCAACTTTATTAAAAATTCTCAAAGAGGTATTGTAAAAGGATATGCCAGTAATTCCTTTTCAGATTCAGATTCAGAATCTGAGTAAATCATTCCATCAACAAATTATTTTTAATAACCTTAATCTTACTCTATTTCAAGGTAATCGTTTAGCGGTAACGGGTCCTAATGGTTCGGGAAAATCTACTTTTTTAAAAGTTTTTGTGGGAAAAATGAAGCCAGATTCTGGAAAAGTGGCTTTCATAAAAGGCAAAAAATCTATTTCTACTGAATTTTTTTATCAAGATATTGCTTGGGACGCTCCTTATATTGAAATTTATCCCTATTTTACCATTAATGAAACGTTTTATTGGCATTTTCAGTTTTTTAAACCTATTTTGGATTTAAAAAATTGGCTGGATATTTTACAATTAAAATCTTTTCAAAATAAAGAATTAAAATACTTATCTTCGGGTACACTACAGAGAGTTAAAGTTGGGCTTGCTTTATTTTCTCAAACTCCTATTTTAATCTTAGATGAACCCACTGCTAATATGGATTCAGAAAATGCCCAAAAAATTATTGAATTGATTTATGGTTATTCTGAAAATCGTATTTTGCTGATTGCAAGTAATTTATTTAGAGAAATAGAAAGAAATGACCAACAGCTTATTGGTATTTATACTAACGAGAATTTATATTTCCATCATTATAAAAAGATTGAAAGAGAAGAATAAGCAACATAAAGCATTAGAGATTTTGAACAGAATTTTCGTTTAGGCTATAACTAAATGCTTTTAAATTAATTATGTAAGAGATATCGACATTTTGAAACCTATTTATAAAGGTTTATAGTTTGATTTATCTAAATGTTGAAAATTTATTTTCTGATGTTTACTCAGGATTATTTTAAGGATTGGTCATTGAGTAGGCGTTGCCGTACCTGTGGTGATTGAGTAGGCGTAGCCGTACCGAAATGACCATTTTTCGTGGGAAATCGGTTGTTTCGGTATGTTCGCTTCACTCACTACTCAACAACCGAATATATACATAAGGATTGGTCATTGAGTAGGCGCAGCCGTACATGTGGTCATTGAGTAGGCGCAGCCGTACCGAAATGACCATTTTGCGTGGAAAAGCGTTTGTTTCGGTATGTTCGCTTCACTCACTACTCAACAACCGCATGTGGACTGGTCATTGAGTAGGCGTAGCCGTAATTGTGGTCATTGAGTAGGCGTAGCCGTACCGAAATGACCATTTTGCGTGGAAAATCGGTTGTTTCGGTGCGTTCGCTTCGCTCACTACTCAACAACCGAATATATCCCTAATTTTTTAAATTAACTTATTAATCGCTAACAATTAACTGGTAAACCATTTTTAATGAATTGTTCATAAACTCTATTTTTTTCCCAAAACTGTTGTCTAAACTTTGTGTTCTACTAAAATTGTACCAAGGGTGAATAGGCTGCAATTATCCCGTTTTGCTAATTCCTCTTTTATTGAAATTAGATACTGAATCACTGCTTTTGAGTGTAGATGCTTTTACGATAGGTTTATGAATATTTTTTCAATTTTATCTTTTAAAACTAAATTTAACCAATCTTTAACTTCTTTACCACTAACCTTCAAAATGTTCATAAATAGCTTTCTAGTTGCTTTTCTATTTTTTCAATAATAAAAAACAAAAAGGGCAATAATAAACCCTTTTTGTTACATTCTTTTTATAAATTTGATTACCAGCCGATAGCATAAAATGCTTTCGTTCCATTAGGATATTTTCCTTCAATTAATGTACCACCGTCATTATCAGCCAATGCCTCCATTACATC
>CALLMJ010000144.1 GCA_938006875.1 uncultured Bacteroidia bacterium | reverse complement strand
TTACATAAAAAAGGAAAACATCGGAATTGAAGGAACTTATTTTTATATGGAAAACTTTTTTGGCAAACATAAAATACCCATTTTTCAGTATCATTATGAATGGGTTGTTTTATTAAGTTTGATATTAATTACCAATTTACTTTTGCAAAAAATCCATTTTTTGAATTTATATTTGATTTTTTATTGGTTAGTTATCATTCTAACCTCTGCAATTTTTATGCGATATTTATACACAATTATTCCTTTAGCTTTGTATGCTTTAATAGAAATTATAAAAGAAAAGGGTAAAAAAGAGGTTTGATTTTATAATACTGATGAAGTTCCTATTCTTTCTACTCTAAGTTTAATTGCTTCTTTTGCCATTTCTACTGAATTTATTCCGCCAGAAATTTTGATTTTTACGTTGGTATCCTCAGTAAATTGTTTAATGAGTTTTATGCTATCTAATTTTTTTTCATAAGTAATTCCATCATCAAGAAATCCTGTGGAGGTTTTAATAAAATCAATTCTATTCGCAACAGATAAAAAACAAATTTTTTCCAGAGTTTTTTCGTCCCAATGAGGGGATTCAATAATAGCTTTTAAGGCGGGAGAATTTTTGAAAAATGAGTGGATTATAAGCTTTTCGGAGGCTTGTTTAATGGCATAGAGTTCATTGTTCAGGTAATTCCAGTCTTGAGAACGGACAGCAGATAAGTTTATTACAAAATCAATTTCATCGGGAGGAGATTCTGAAAAACTAAGAATAGATTGAACTTTTTCCTCAATGGATTGATAGCCAAGTGGAAAACCTACAACCGTTATTAAAAGCGGGTTATCTGAACTTGAACTCGTGTTTTTCTGTAAAGTTCGTAAGAGCGACAAATAGCAAGAAGGAAAACAAAAACCTTTATAGAATTTATTTCTACAGGTTTTGTAGGCTTCAATAACATCAACTTTTGAAGCAAAAGGCTTTAAAATACTAAAATCAATATATTGGTTCATAAGCTAATAAAGTTTAAAGATTTCTTTGATAAAATAATCGTTAAAGTTGTCTAAAGCAAATTTTTTAAGTTTAGGATGTTCTGTTTTTTCTATAAAGGATTTTGTAGAATGACCATGTCTTTTAGCATAAAATAGCAAGGTAGAATAAAAACCATAAAATTTTAAATTTCTAAAATGAATAATGATTTGTTCGATAGGTATATGCGGTTCTATTTCTATGGAATGGAAATTATTTTGTAAAATCTTCCTTAATTTTTTAATAATTTCAGGCTTTTGTCCTGGATGGAATTTAAAATAAATAGTAGAATTTACAGAAGCAATATCTTTCAAGAAAGGAATAATAAAATTCATGTATTCTTCATAATCCATTAGTTTTCGTTGTTCAACAATCGTAGCATCAAAAATAAGAAAAGAAGCATTGTCATAATTGATGGAGCTCTTAAATAATGGGTCTTTATAGAGTTGTCCAAAAATAATTTTTCTTTTATCAGGGATATAAGGAAATACATCATCATAAATACCATAATATATAGTATCTTTAAAAAGTGGTTCAGTAGAAAAAATAGGAAAACCAGGTGCCCTTTTACAATAAGTTCTGTAATTTGATGAAATCAGTTTTTTGAAATTTTGATATAAAGCCGTTTTTAAAGAATTATTTACAGGATTGTAAAAATCTAATCTTTTATGGTAACTACTACTGCCATCTTCTATAAGATGTATTTTTTTACAATTTGTGTTTGTTGCAATAAATTGCCATACAGGTGGAGCTATAGAATGAGTAATAAATTCATAGTTTTCATTTTCTGTTAAATTATTGATATTTTTATCTATATTATCTAATGCTTCAATTGCTTCACTTAGGCTCATCGGAGAGTTCAGTTTGTCATAATAATAAGAAAAATCTAATGGATTTATACTATGGAAATAATTTTTATAATTTCTAACGGTAATGTAACGAACATCAGTAGGTTTTAATTTTAGGTATTCTTGGATTTGTAATGCCATATAAAAAGCAATATGGCTTTGTACATAAAAAATATATTTCATACTTATGACAATTTTTCAATATATTTACCAAAATCTTTCAACTTTTCGTTATTATAACCCCAAAAACCTATTTGATTATAAATAGCGGCTTCATAATCATTGATAGAATCACCTATAAGAACACAGTCTGATAACGGATAATTTTTCTCTTTCAAAATATTTTCGACTAATTGTTTTTTAGGAGTAGGGGAGCCATGAATGCTCTGGAAATAATTATCAATTTCTAACTCTTTGCATAAATAACGTAATTCATTTTGGTCGGAACCTGAAACGATATGAAAATTAGAAATTGAGTAGTATTTTTGAATAAAGCCCATAGAGTCCTGAATAAGTAAATCCTTATTAATAAGCTCCTTACGCATAATTTCAGAGAATTGCACTGCTAAAAGTTGTAGTTGTTGTTCAGAAATCGGTTGTTTTAAAAGCTCTTCATAAAAGTAACGAATCTTTACATAGCGAGAAAGTCCACCGTTTTGGTGATGGTATTCTAATAATTTAACTACCAATTCTTTAGGGTAATCTCTAAAAATATTCAAGAAACCTTTATCTCGGATAGGCATAGAGTCTAAAATAACCCCATCAAAATCCCAAAAAATTACTTTAGGAATGGTCATAGCTCATTAATTTTTCTATCATGGGCACATGTTCTGGTAAATCTACTGCAGCTGAGGATGCCTCAACTTCTACCATTTTTACCTTAAAACCTAAATCTAAAAATCGTAAAATTTCAATATCTTCAAATTGCTCGCAATACGCTTTTTTCATTTCTTTACCGAAAGCTTGTAACTCCTGATAATTAAAAGCATAAATACAAACTTGTTTGTAAAAAGTAATACCCTCTAAATTTCCTGATTTAGGATAAGGAATAGGTGAACGAGACATATAAATCAAATCACCGTAACGAGAAGCAAGTACTTTGGGGATAGTCAAATCTTGAGGGTCTTCTTCTGCACGAAGTTTACACATGGCATTGATGATGGCATGGGAATATTGTTTCTTGGTATCAATAACTTTATGAATATCAGAAGGTTTTACCATAGGTTCGTCACCTTGAACATTTATATAAATATCTGCGGGGATTTGTTGAGCAAAATCCCAAAGCCTGTCCGTACCCGTTAAACATTTATCAGAAGTCATAACCGCTTGAAAACCCGCTTGAATAACAACATCGGCAATACGGTTATCATCCGTTGCTACGTAGGTATTTTCTTTACCTAACGCATCTGCCGTCCTTTCTGCAACCCAAAGCACCATCGGTTTACCTAAAATCTTTACCAAAGGTTTACCCGGAAATCTCGTTGAGGCATATCTTGCGGGTATTACTCCAACCACTTTCATTTTTATCCTAAATAAGCAAACAAAGAAACTTGTTTAATATTTTTGTAATTTGTTAAAGTCCAAGATTCAACGTTTGTATTCGTTTGTAGTAACTTATCAATCAGGTACTGATTTTCTTGGATAAGTTCAAATTTTGAAGGGTCGATATTAGTGTTATATCCATCAAAACCCACTAAATAAATGTGATCAGCATTCGTATTTAAAGCGATTTGAATAGAAACAGCAAGTGGTGAATCAAAATATTTATCGGTAAAAGTAATTTTATCTAATTCAAAAGATTGATTTTCAATATTTTCAGGGATATAAACGCCCATTTTACGAGGTCTTGGAGATAAAACACAATTAGGAACTTGTTTCAATTGAGCAAAAATTTGTTTTAAGCGGTGTCCTTCATTTCCAACTAATGCAACAAATTGCTGATTCGGTAAATGATTAAATAAATGAGCATATCTTGCTGTGGAAAATATAATTGCATTATCTTGATTTTTTAACAAATATTCCTGAATAGCTTTTTGATTTTCAACAACTGATGGTCCTCCTCCAATAATTAAAGTTTTAGAGATTTTATTGGTTTTTAAAGTTGGAAATACGGTATCTTGGGAAGGATTTTTTTGATTTTTTAACGCATTGACAAGTCCCGAGATGGAGTATCTTTTTTTAGACATCCAGTCCATGACATCTTTTTGTGGTAAGGAATTCGCTCCTGCCACCATGTAAGGCAAATTAGTACCCCACTCATAAATTTTTTGTAATTTATCAAAATCTTCAATGGTAGAGCTTAAAGCATTAAAGTCTATGTTCCAGCCTTTTTGGAAAGCCAGATAAGTTAAAAAAAGTTCAGTTTTTAGGTTACCAGCGCCACGCCCCATACCCGTAATCGTTGAGTCCACGATAGCTACACCTTCTTCCATAGCAGTGATAGAGTTTATCATAACCATTTCTAAATTGTTATGCCCGTGAAAGCCTAATGGTATTGGAGTTTTGGTTTTTACTTTTTGAATAATGTCTTTGACTTGGTCAGGAAATATACCACCGTAGGAATCAACAAGATACAAATAGTCTACGAATTGTTCAAGACCTTTAAGCCCGTTAATAATGGTATCATCAGAAGCAAATTTAGAGAGATACATGATATTAAAAGCTACTTCGAAGCCCATTTTTTTGATATTTTGAGCAAGCGTAGCGGCTTGGGGTATTCTTTCAGGAGCTACTGCAATCCTGACCATGTTAATATAAGGCTTACAAGGCTCTAAAAGAAAAGGGAGGTCTTGTACTTGGGTATCTTTTTCATTGAGCATAATAGTAATTTTTTTGGAGGGCATAAGAGACTTTGCATCCTGCAAAACATATTCAGGGCAATAAAAAAATTCACCGTAATATCCACTCAAAGGTTTAGAGCGGTAGCCAATTTCAACGTATTCAATAGGTAAGTTTTCCATTGCTTGAAAATATCTCTTTACTAAGGATTTATCAAAATCCCAGTTTGTATAGTAACCACCATCTCGTAAAGAGCAATCTAAAAGTTTTGTTTTATACATTTTATTATAATTAATTCAAGATAGATTAAAAATATTTTTTTGATAAAATTGATTAAAATTATTTTTAGCAAAATCAATAAGTTCTTTTGAAGAATTTGGATTTATAAAAGATATTACTTTATGACCTTGCTTTAATGCATAAAATAAAAGACTACTATAAAAACCATAAATTGTTAAGTTTTTGTGGTGCACTAAAATTTGTTCAAAAGGGATATTATCCTTCAATTCCTCAAAATTTTTAGATTGTTCTAAAATTTTTACTCTAATTTTTTCAACAAGATTTTTAGATTGTGCAGGGTGAAATTTAAAGTATAATTTTGAGTTTTTAGGAATTTTGCTCACAGATTGAAAAACTAAATTTAAATAATCTTCTTCTGAAATTAATCTATATTGCTCTCTAATAACTGCATCAAATATAAAAAAAGAACAATTATTATAATCATTTTCAAAACAAGATTTGGTATCTACAAATAAATTTCCAAACACAATTTTATTTTTTTTTACAAAAGGAAAAGCATCTTCATAAATACAAAAAAAAGTTGAATTAAACTTTTTATAAGGTGAACAGAACTTAGAAGAAGTAGGTTTAACATTATTGTATAGTTTGAACTTTTTATTTATAAAATAAAAATAAGTAGTTAAAAAGTCAAAAATAAATTTTTTAAAATGACCATTTTTTATATTTTTAAATAAATTTTTTAGATTTGCATATTTATCTAATTTGTAAAATCCTTCATAAGGATTATAAGCTAAAGCACCATCTTCTACGATATGAACATTTTCACAAAGTTCATGAAAAGCTATTATGTTAGTTAAATAATCCGAAAATGCGTAATTATAAAATATAAATTTTTGATTACCTACAAGATTGGATATTTCGTTTTGAATTTTAATACATAAATTATAAAAATTATCTAAAGAATCAATTCCATTTAAAAAATTTTCTCTGTATAAAGAGAAATTTACAGAATTATTTGATAAATCATGAAATTGATTTCTGTAATTTCTGACAATTATATATCGTACTTTATCATATTCTATGTTTAAGTTTTCAATAATCTGTAAGGATAAGTAAAAATTAATATGACTATGAACCCAAAATAAATGTATCATTTTCTAATTTAATTTATTTATTAACCACTCTGTTTGCAATGCAAAAATTGAATTTCTACTCTTACTAAAAGGATCAAACCTTGGATTTTTTGATAATAGTGAAACTTCAATTGGAAAAATATTTTTAATAATTTGTTGTACGCCAACTCCAAATCTACCTACTTCTATATCAAAAGTATAAAATCCCTCTTTTAATATAGGATTGGGTATTTTAATTATATGTTCAAATAATCCAACTTCTCTTTCTTCAAGATTTTTGGGATAAATATTTGTTTCAAATATAGAGAATAATCTACCCATTTCATTATTACAATGTATCATTAAACAAAAATTATCAACATTCTTGTTTACTTCTACTTTTAACTTAATAGAAAAAGGCTCGTAAACATCTAAGATAGATTTATCAATTAAATTTTTGTTATGAGAAATAATTTCTGCACTTAATATTTTAACGGGAATATCTGGAATATTTTCAATATTTATTTTACTTGAGTTGATTTCGGATTTAAAATCCTCAAAATATAATTTAGATATCTCTTGAACGGAACCTGTTGCAATTAATTTTCCTTCCTTTAGATAAAAACCTTTATTACAAAGTGTATTAACTGCACCCATGTTATGACTAACAAAGATAATCGTTCTACCGCTTTTAGCAACGTCTCCCATTTTTCCAAGGCATTTTTTTTGAAATTCTATGTCTCCTACAGCAAGTATTTCATCTATAAACATGATTTCCGCTTCTAAATGTGCGGCTACAGCAAATGCTAAACGTACGTACATACCAGAAGAATAACGTTTTACGGGAGTATCAATAAATTTTTCTATTCCAGAAAAAGCGACGATTTCATCAAATTTTCTTTTGATTTCTGCTCTTTTCATTCCCAGAATAGCACCATTTAAAAAAATGTTCTCTTTACCAGTTAATTCTGGGTGGAAACCTGTTCCTACTTCTAATAAAGAAGCCACGCGTCCTTGAATATACGCTTTTCCAGCAGTGGGTTCGGTAATTTTGGATAATACTTTAAGTAATGTAGATTTTCCTGCACCATTTTTTCCTACT
>CALLMJ010000143.1 GCA_938006875.1 uncultured Bacteroidia bacterium | reverse complement strand
CATAAGTAAACTCTTGTGGTTTAAATTCTATTTTTTCGATGTTTTCATCTAAAAGAGTACTAATAAAAAACTTAGCAACTCTTTCATTTTCCATTAATCTTTTAAATACTACGTCGTAAATCGGATTAGCAATAACCATAACGCAAAAATAAGGGAAATTTCGTAGATTGTAATCAATGATTAACAAAACCCATAACGAATTTTACCCATTTTCTTAAAATTCTTACTAAAAACTTTATACAAGTAAAATCTGAATTATCTTTGTTAAATCAATTAACAGTCCATATGAAATTTAATTTTTTTTTCTCATTCATTCACGGAGTTATTTTCTTATTATTTTTTCAATATTCTGATTTAAAAGCGGGAGTAATACCTGTTACGAAACAATCAAATCCAACTAATGAGACAAGATTTGAAAAAAACTTCTTTAAAAAATTAACGAAAAAAATTCAGATTAAGTTACAAGTCACCGAGAAGCAAGTATTTAAAAAAACTCAAAGATTTTTAGCGGAAAATGGATTTGGAAAATTTATAGCAATATTATTGTTTTTTATACCTGGAACAATCGGACATATCACTAGTTTTGTTATGTTGTTAACTACATTAGGCAAATCAGCCACCGATGCTTATTTTACAGGATGTTTAGTTTCAATTATTACTGCTTTTTGGTGCTTATTAGGAAGCCTTATTGCTGGAAAAAGTTGGAGAAAAACAACTGCAACATTCTTTATTGCTCTTCCAGCTATGATTATATTAATTATTGCTTGTATTCAATTATTTTCCATTATATTTGGGGCATCAGCTGCAAATTTTGTTTATGGATTGCTTTCCTTAGCATTAGCAGGTACTGTTATGCTTTTTGCTGTTATATTAGGATTCTAAAGTTTTATTTAATTTTTTTTGGAAATTATCCGTTGGAAATTACAAATTTATATTGCAAATTTGTAACAAAATTTTTTATCCATGAAAGTTACATATTACGGGCATTCTTGTTTTATGGTAGAAGTAAAAGGAAGAAAACTATTGTTTGATCCTTTTATTTCTCCCAATCCTCTTGCTGGTCATATCAAAGTAGAGGATATTCAACCTGATTATATTTTTGTTTCTCATGGTCATGAAGACCATCTAGCCGATTTAGTAAAAATAGCTAAACAAAGTAATGCTTTGGTAGTTGGAGTATGGGAACTTTATGTTTGGGCATCAAAACAAGGATTAACGAATTTACACCCAATGAATACAGGAGGTAGAAAAACCTTTGATTTTGGTACGGTACAACTTACTAACGCTGTTCATTCTAGTTCTTTTCCTGATGGCTCTTATGCAGGAAATCCTGTTGGTTTTATAATTGAAACTGAAGAAGGAAATTTTTATTATTCTGGAGATACTGCTTTAACCTTTGATATGCAATTAATTCCTAAAAGAACTTCTTTAAATTTTGCTTTATTTCCAATAGGTTCTAATTTCACTATGGATGCGGAAGATGCCTCAAAAGCTGCAGACTTTGTTTTAGTGAATAAAGTCATTGGATTGCATTATGATACATTTGGGTTTATTGAAATAGACCATGAAGCCGCAAAAAAAACATTTTCTTCCAGTGGTAAAGAACTTATTCTATTAAATATCGGAGAAACCCTAACTTTCTAATTTTCTTTTTTTAATTTAAATCAAAGTTTGTTTTGTTCAAAAAATTTATAAATTTGAACAAATTTGCCTAAACCATTTATATGTATATCCCATTAGCTAAACAAATTCAAGAAACTGATAAAATTATGACGGAAGAGTATGCTTATCCGTCTTTATTGTTAATGGAAACTGCCGGAAGAGCAAGTTCCGAAGTAATTTTAAATTTTTATCCAGATACTCATAAATTTTTAATTCTTTGTGGTCCTGGGAATAACGGCGGCGATGGTATGGTTGTTGCTCGTTATTTACACAAAGCAGGTAGAATTGTTAAAATTCTTTTTGCTTTAGACCCACATCAATACAAGGGGGATAGTTCCATTCAATATCAAATTATCAAAAAATCGGGTATCCCTTATTTTATTTACGATAGTACTTTTGCATCAGAAATTTATCAACATGTTTCGGATACAATCATTATAGATGCACTACTTGGTACGGGTACAAAAGAAGTAAAAGAGCCTATAAACACCATCATCAATCAATTCAGAACTATACCTAACGCTGTGATTTCCATTGATTTACCTTCTGGATTAAATCCAGATACTGGTTTTTTTTCTTTTCCTCCTTTAAAATGTGAACTCACCATTGCTTTACAACTTCCGAAGGTTTGCCATTATGTAACTCCTGCAGCGAATTTTTGTGGAGAAGTTAGAGTGGTTGACATAGGAATTTACCAGCATATCATTGAAAAATTAGATATTCAATACCAATTAATTACGAAAACGCTACTACAGACATGGTATAAACCGAGATTAAGGGATACCCACAAAGGGGATTATGGACATGTATATTTAGCGGGGGGAAGTAAAGGAAAAGCTGGGGCTATTGCATTAGCTACAAGAGCTTGTATTGAATGTGGAGCAGGTTTAAGCACTGCATTTATACCCTCTGCCGCTGCTTGTGCTTTCCATAGAAGAAATTTAGAGGGTATGTCTATTTCTTATGGAATGGGTAGTGTTGCCTATCTAAATGAGCCCTCTGCTGATGTTTTTGCTTCTTATTTAGCGGATAAATCCGTTGTGGCTATTGGTCCAGGACTTGGTAATAACTCTGAAACTCAAGCTTTTATAGCCAAAGTTTTACCACTCATAAAAAATAGTGGATTACCCTTAATCTTAGATGCTGATGCTATCAATATTATTGCTGACCACCCCGAATTGTGGGAACATATACCACATAATACTATTTTTACTCCCCACCCCGGAGAAATGTCTCGTTTGTTAAAAGTTGCAGATATTCAAAGTAAAAGATTAGAATATACCCTTCAATTTGCTAAAGAAAAAAACGTCATCATTGTATTAAAAGGTGCTGGAACGATTGTAGCTACTCCTGATGGAAAAGTTTATATTAATGGAACAGGCAACCCAGGAATGGCTACTGCTGGTTCTGGAGATGTTTTAACGGGTGTTATTGCTGGCTTTGTTGCTCAAGGTTACTCCTTAAAACAAGCTGCTATTATGGGCGTAGCTTTTCATGCAAAATCTGGTGATATTGTTGCTAATCTTTACGGTATTGAAGGAGTTAGTGCTTCTAAAATTATGAGATATATTGGTCCGGCTATTCAAGAAATTATTTATAACAGAAAACCTTTTATTCAACATCGTGATGAAATCTAAAATTATTGAATGCCCTCGTGATGCTATGCAAGGAATTCCTTCATGGATACCTACCGAACTAAAAATTCAATATTTACAAACTTTATTAAAAGCCAATTTTGATACTTTGGACTGTGTAAGTTTCGTTTCACCCAAAGCAATTCCTCAAATGAAAGATGCATCTGAAGTGATTGAAAATCTTGATTTATCCCAAACCTCTACTAAGCTATTAGCTATAATAGCCAACTTAAAAGGCGCTGAACAAGCTGCCCAGTATGCCTCTAAAATCACTTATCAAGGTTTCCCTTTTTCTATTTCTGAACAATTTCAGTTAAGAAATACCCATAAAACTATTCAAGAATCTTTTGTACAACTTCAAGAAATTCTAAATATTGTTGAAAATGCAGGGCAAATTTTAGTGGTTTATTTGTCTATGGCTTTTGGAAATCCTTATGGTGAAGATTGGAATTTAGAGATTTTAAAAAATTGGGTAGATAAAATGGCTCATTTAGGAATCAAAATTTTAGCTTTATCGGATACTATTGGAACTGCCAATCCTGATGATATTCATTCAATTTTTTCTGAATTAATTCCATTATATCCACAAATAGAATTTGGTGCACATTTTCATGCAGTTCCTGAGGATTGGTATTCAAAAATTGATTCCGCTTACAAAGCAGGTTGTAGAAGATTTGACGGAGCATGGAAAGGTTACGGAGGTTGCCCAATGGCTAAAAATGAACTTACGGGTAATATCGCTACTGAAAATATCCTACAATACCTTATAGACCACGAAAATTACCCAATTTTAAATCAAGAATTACTAAATTCCATTTATCAACTAAACCAAAAAATATTTCAATCATGATGATAGACTTTGAAAATCACCCAGATTTAAATAAAATTATTCAAAATGCTTTTGATGAAGACCTCAAAGATGGGGACCATACCACTTTAGCAACTATTGACCCTAATCATACCGCCTCAGCGAAGTGCTTAATCAAAGATCACGGAATTTTGGCAGGAATTATTTATGCAAAAAAAGTATTTCAATTTATTGACCCTTCCTTAGAATTAGAAATTTTACGGAATGATGGAGATATTGTTCATTTTGGAGATATAGCATTTTATGTTCATGGAAAGGTTGCAAGTATTTTAAAATCTGAACGAATTGTATTGAATGGAATGCAAAGAATGAGTGGTATTGCTACACAAACCTATCAAATGGTTAAACTTATTCAAGATTTACCTTGTAAATTACTAGATACCCGAAAAACAACTCCTGGTATAAGATTGCTTGAAAAATGGGCGGTCAAAATTGGGGGTGGACAAAATCATAGAATGGGGCTTTACGATTTGATTATGATTAAAGACAATCATATTGATTATTGTGAGGGTATTTTACATGCTTTAAAAAAAGCCCATAAGTACATTTCTGAAAATCAATTGAACTTAAAAATTGAAGTAGAAACCAGAAACTTGGAAGAAGTGAAAATTGCTTTAGATTCAGGGATTCCCGATATTATCATGTTGGATAACATGTCCAATGAAATGATGAAAGAAGCAGTAAATTACGTCAACAAAAAATGTATTGTTGAAGCTTCTGGAAATGTAACCATTGAAAATTTAAGAGAAAAAGCCTTAACTGGTGTAGATTTTATTTCTTGTGGTGCCTTAACTCACTCCTTTAAAAGTTTAGACATTAGCTTAAAAATCGTTAAATAAATCATTAAATTTATGAAAGATTTCTCAGATGTTATAAAAAGAAAATTTCCTTATGATGAAAAGTTAGAATTTTATGTTAAACCTAACTTGCCAGCAGGAAAATTAAGCAAAGCACTAGCTTCTAATTCTAAAATACAAGCAGCAGAAGTAATTGCTTGTCATTTATATGGTGGTTTATTTAGTAGTGGTGCAGTAGTATTTACTCCTACTTTATGCTATTTTGAAGGCGGTTCTTTAAGATTAGAAGATGTTAAAGGTGCTTCAAAAGGTGATAAATTTGTTCAAGTAGATGTTAATCAAGGTGGAAGATTAACTACCAATAAAATCAAATGCCAAAATGCAGAAGCTGCTGCTCTTTTAGAAAATGTTTTTAATGCCATTATTGATGCCCCAAGAACCGATAATATATCTATCCTCGTAGAAAAAAAAGATTACTCCTCTTATAGTAAAGAAGCTATTAATTGGTTAGAACTACGAGACGAAATCATGGCAACTATTGATATGCTTCACCAACGTTTTATGGATGGAAAAATTTCCTTAATTGAATTTGAAGATAAAAAAACGGATTTACTTTCTCGTTTATAATTATTCCCTCATTCTAACAAATTCACAATAAATGGATAAAAAAAAAGTATTAACCACTATAAACTGGAATAAGGCTATAAACATTGGTTTTAATATTAATTTATTAGCAAAAGTTTTTTATGATTATTCTAAAATTCAGCTTCGCCATATCCTTAGCTTTTTGTTTTTGTTCTTAAACTTCTTACGGTTGATTTATTGCCAAAATTTATACTTTTCTATTCCTCCTGAACTCCAAAAACACCCCAATATTTCTATCACACTTTCAGATTTTAAAGAACTTATTACCAAAATTCCTACAGTGAAAATTATAGAAAATTCTTTTAATGCTGATTATTTCATTATCATTAACAAACTTCAAGAATCAGACCTAAAAAATCAAAATCCTGATATTTTTATTACTCCGGCTCCTGTCCAAAATTTTATATGGGATTTTTCTGAACCTCAAAAACTTAAACTTACTGCTTTCTCCCCAGAAGGTATCACTTATGGTTTATATGCACTTTTACAAGAAAAACTGCATTTTTATTTTTATCACCCCAAACATACCAAATTTCCTACAAAATTTTATACCGATAATTTACATGGAATATGGAAAGTTGAACCTTACTTTGAAAAAAGAGGTTTTCATATTCATTCCCAACACCCATTAGAACTTACAGACCCTCTTCATGACCCTGACTCTTATGGGGGTTATCAAGAAGTAAAAGAATACTTAGATTGGTTAGTAAGAAATGGACAGAACTATTTTGATTTTTGTTTTTTAAGAACTGTAAATTTAAAAAAATGGTTACCCTATTACCAAAAAATTGTTGAATATGGTCACTCTCGAGGAATTTTGATGGGATTAGACCTATCCCTTCACATGATCCAACAAAAGTCTTTCCAACTTTATAAGAACTCTTTAAAATCCATTCAAGGAAAGAAAAAAGAAATTCAAAAAAATCTTGAACAACTCAAAATTCTTAATTTAGATTATCTTAATGTTGAACACGAAGCGGCAGAATTTCTGGGAAGTAACCAAGCAGAAAAAGAAGAATTAAGGTTATTTATTTTAGATTGGCTTCAAAAAAACGCTCCTACTACCTATTTAACAGGTCGCCAACATGTTATAAAAGATGAAAAAGAAAAATTCCAAAAACATAAAAGTTTTCAATGGTCGGATTCTACTCGTTCATTAGATTCCAAAAGGGGTTTATTGGTTCATACGGTAATGTTTTACGATTTAACTGAAGAAAATGCTCCTGTTTATGAAAACCCTAACCAAAGGCACATGTATGAATTGCTTTTGAAAGAAAAAGAAAATCGTGAAGTTTGGTATTATCCAGAATCTGCTTACTGGATTACTTTTGATAACTCAATTCCTTTATTACTTTTACCCTATCTTTCTGCACGTTTAAAAGATATAGATACTTGTATTTACCATCAAATTGTGGGGCATGTTACTTTTACATCGGGTTGGGAATGGGGCTACTGGTTAATAGATTGGTCTATAGCAAGATGGTCTTGGAATTATCAAGAAAAAGAAAGAAAACCTTCCATGTATTACGAACAATGGATAGAAAATCCTCAAAAAGCTCAAATCTTTGAAGAATATTTGAATTTACAAAATTATTATCTCAAAGAAAAAAATTTAATCCAATGGCTTACTGCAATGACCATCACCGACGAATTTCGTTTATTCAACAAACAATTTCAACCAAGACCTCCTTATTCTTATAAGTTTTTACAAAATCGTGCTTGGCTTTGGGTAGTAGATAGCCTTCTTGAAAATACAATTCCTTTACTCATTGAATATGCAGAAAAAATGGATAGCCTTTATAATAGTAATACTTACCTAAACGAAATGGACTGGGGAGTTCAAATTACGGGATTAAGGGCTTTACACAGAGCTGCAATTTTAAATTATATACTTAAATACCGCAAAAATAAATTGATAAGACCTCAAAAACAAAAAATTAAGCACTATTTAGTAGAAGCGGATAGCATCAGAGAAAATGCGTTAGAATTGGTGAGATTACAAGAAAAGAATTATCGTTACGATTATAAACGATTAGCAGAAAAACGCTGGGACCATACCGCTTATCATTTTGGTTATTTATATACGGTTAGTAATTTACATTTTTGGTTAAGAGAAAAAAAACAAGCACAAAAAAATTGGTATTTCCCTTTTTACAGAAACATTTGGAATGTATTTCGGATTGTGGGAATTTGGTAAGTTTATATATTAGGGGCTTACCCACTTTGCTAATGCGTCAAAAAGCACTGCCAAGCCCTTCGTATCCCTCTCGCTTTAACTGCAATCTTATTACTATAGTTCATTGATAATCACAATCTTACCAAACTGGTTCGGTTCATCAAATCTTCTAATAGCTTTTTCAATCTCCAATAAAGAAAAAACCTCAGAAACTATGGGCTTGATTTTATGTTCTTCAAAAAATTTAACAAGTTGAACAAATTCTTTATCAGAACCCATGGTTGAACCTTTAATATCTAATTGTTTCCAAAAAATTTTCGCGGGTAGAAGTTCGGGTAAATTTCCATTAGTACCACCATAAAAAACAATTCTACCACCGGGTTTAGCCAGTTCTATCAATTCTTTAAAGTCCTTGCCCGCCGCGGAATCAATAATCAAATCAAAACCACCAAAAGAATCTTTTTTTAGGTTTTTAAACCAGTTTTCTTCTTTATAATTAGCTCCACCTTTTGCACCGAGCTTGATAGCTTTTGAAATTTTTTCTAGTTTACCTGATGTAACCCAAACATTAGCACCGATTGCAATTGCCATTTGAAAAGCAAATAAAGCCACTCCACCGCCCACGCCTGTAATTAAAATATTATCTGATTTTTGGGCTTCCCCTCTTGTAAATAATGCTCTAAATGCAGTAAGGCCGGCAAGAGGCAAGGAAGCCGCTTCTTCCCAACTTAAATAGGCCGGTTTCTTTACAATATTCTGAACAGGAATAGCAACATATTCCGCAAAAGTTCCATCTTCAGGTAAACCTAAAATTCTATAATTTGCGGATTGTACTCTTTGATTGTCTCCCCATTCTAAAGAAGGATTAATAATCACTTCGTGATTTAACCAGTTTTGATGTTCTGTATTTTGTATTTTCACTACAATACCCGAACCATCGCTTCCCAGAATCACCGGAAATTTTAAACCTGCATAAAGCCCTTTCTGTATCCACCAATCTCTATGATTTAAAGCAGAAGCTTTTAATTTCACTAAAACTTGATGGTTTTGTAATTCAGGTATAGGGACTTCGTTAATTTCAATGGGTTGATTTACACCTTTTAAAACTGCGGCTTTCATAGAAGTAAAAATTAATAGTCTCCGTAGGTTTCAGGATTTTCGTTTAAAGCAATTTGTAATTGTTCATCATTTGGAGCTATACCATGCCATTGGTGAGTACCTTCCATAAAACTTACACCATGCCCCATAACTGAATGAAGTAACATTACAACGGGTTTTCCTTTTTTTAACAAAGATTTACCGAATAATAAAGTATCATGAACTGCTTGAATGTCATTTCCTTGTTTACATTCAATAACTTCTAAACCAAAAGCTAATAATTTAGATTTTAGGTCACCCATGTTCATTACTTCAGTTGTAGGACCATCAATTTGTTGTAAATTATAATCAATGGTAATTAATAAATTATCAACTTGATGATGAGCAGCATACATAAAAGCTTCCCAAATTTGCCCTTCGTTGAGTTCTCCATCTCCCGTAAGAACAAAAACAATAGAATCATCATTGAATAATTTTTTTGCTTGAGCCGCACCTACTGCTACCGATAAACCTTGCCCTAAAGAACCCGTTGCAACACGAATTCCGGGTAACCCTTCTAAAGTAGCAGGATGTCCTTGTAAACGAGAATGAATCTTCCTAAAAGTTTTTAATTCTTCAATAGGGAAATAACCAGAACGAGCCAAAGTACTATAATAAACAGGAGTAATATGCCCATTTGATAAGAAAAACATATCTTGATGATGACCCTCCATAGTAAAATTTTGAGGATCATGGTTCATAACATCAAAAAACAAGTTTACAAAAAATTCAACACAACCTAATGAACCCCCAGGGTGCCCAGATTGTACTTGATGAACCATTCTAACAATATCCCTACGAATTTGATAAGCCATTTGGGATTTATCTATATTTTTAATTTTTGTACTCATTTCAATAGCAAAAATGTATCATAATTTGATATTTTCAAAATTAAATAATAACTGACACTTTATTGAGCAGAAAAAATTAGTTCTTTGCCATTTTCAATAAGTAAAGCTTGGGTTGTTCCTTCTACTTT
>CALLMJ010000142.1 GCA_938006875.1 uncultured Bacteroidia bacterium | reverse complement strand
AGGTGTAGAACTCGGTAAGTACACTGTACCGGCTTGGTTAAGTGTCCACGCTCCTCCTCCACTTGTAAAATCTTCGCTCCACACTACCTGAGCAAGTATCGGTGTTTTACTTATACAAAATAAAAACAAGAAATAAAAAACAAATCTATTCATATTAAACAAAATTTTGGCAAATTCATAATTATGCCGGCAAAAATAATATATTTAATTCCTAAATGAAAAGTTACATATTATTTTTTAAGGATTTTTCTTAATTAACTTTTTTAACATCATGGTATCTATGAAATTGAAAATCAGAATTATAAATACTTATTTCCTTACAATTGACATTTATGAATGGTAAAAATTTGTACTTGAATGGTAATCAAAATAATTTTAAAAAAAGTTACTATGATTATTTTACAGGTTCTAAATAATGGAAAAAATTTTTTGTATTCAAAAAAAAATTTTAAGTTTGCAGCGTATATAATAACATGAAATTACACGAATATCAAGCAAAAGATATCCTAAAAAGATACGGGATAGAAGTTTCTGAAGGTGTTGTATCCGATAATCTTCAAGAAGTAATGGAAAAATCTAAAAGTCTATATCCCAATTTTACTGGAAATGAAATATATGTAGTAAAAGCGCAAGTACATGCAGGTGGTAGAGGAAAAGGTGGAGGTGTAAAACTTGCTAAAAGTTATGAAGAACTTAGAACCGTTGCTTCTAATATTTTGGGTATGACTTTGATAACTCCTCAAACCGGACCAGAAGGTGTGAAAGTTCATAAAGTTTTAGTTACTCCAGATGCTTTCTATCCAGGTCCTTCTAAACCAAAAGAATACTACATTTCTATTACCTTAGATAGACAAATATCAAAAGATGTAATTATAGCTTCCAGCGAAGGAGGTATGGATATTGAAGAAGTTGCTGAAAAACATCCTGAAAAAATTATAAAGGATCATATTGACCCTGTTGTAGGTTTAAGAGATTTCCAGGCGAGAAAAATTGGTTATCAATTGGGTTTTGAAGGCGATTTACTAAAAAGATTTGTTGCTTTTATCAAAAATTTATATGCTGCTTATCAAGGTGCAGATTGTTCATTAGTAGAAATCAATCCTATGTTAAAAACTTCTGATGACAAAATTATTGCGTTAGACGCTAAAATGGACATTGAAGATAATGCCTTATTTAGACAAAAAGAATATGAAACTTGGAGAGATTCTTCTGAAGATGAACCTTTGGAAATTGAAGCACGTGAATTTGGTTTGAATTATATCAAATTAGATGGTAACGTGGGTTGTATGGTAAACGGAGCTGGTTTAGCGATGGCTACGATGGATATTATTAAATTATCGGGAGGTGAACCCGCAAACTTTTTAGATGTTGGTGGCGGTGCTAATGCAAAAACTGTTGAAGCTGGTTTCAGAATTATCTTAAAAGACCCCAACGTTAAAGCTATTCTTATTAATATCTTTGGAGGTATTGTCCAATGTGACCGTGTAGCCAACGGTGTTGTCGAAGCTTACAAAAATATTGGTAATATTCCTGTTCCTATTGTAGTAAGATTACAAGGTACTAATGCTGAAAAAGCCGCAGAAATTATTAACCAATCAGGCTTAAATGTTGTTTCTGCTATTACACTTGCCGAAGCCGCTCAAAAAGTAAAACAAGTTTTAAGTTAAAAAAATTTTTCAATGTTTATCAAAGCCGAGAATTTCTCGGTTTTTTTTCATATTTAAGTTTCAACTAATTTTTTTTGAAATCTCATATTAAACATTAAATTTGCAATTTTTACTTAAAAAAAATCATGAAACTTTTTACCATTATAGGGCTTACAGCATTAACATTGTTTTTTATTGAATGTAATCCTGCCAAAAAAAATCAAAAAAATACTAATTCAGAAACCAATCTTCAAAAAGTAAGATTAAAAGTTTCATTCATTAGTATTGGTCAAGGAATTAACTTAGAAGCCGCAAAATATTTTCCTCAATTAATTGAAAAATTTAATAAAGAACATAAAGTAACCTTAAAATTTGAGGTGGTTCCTTGGGGACGAGAAGGAGAATTTAATTATTGTTTTTATGAACAAAAAAAAATCAACGAATTTATTTTACAAGCTCAAAAAGAAATGAGTAAATACGAAAATGTAGAATTTCATGAAAATCCTTTAAACTGCGATAGATAAATTGAAATTACAGAGATTTAAATTGCTCAAAAGTTTCTTTACAGTCATAGCAATGGTGTATGGCTCTACATAAAGTTGGACCGAATGGGTTCAATAATTGAGTATTTTTAGAATGACATTTAGGGCATTCAACATTTTGTAAACTTTTTAATAAATCATCTGAAGACTTTGAAGGCTTAGCTAAACCAAATTCTTGTAATTGTTTTAATCCTTTTTCTGTAATAAAATCTGAAGACCAAACTTTTTTGTAATTAATTACAGCGGTGGAAGTTATGCCTTTATTATGAAGCACTTCTTCTACATTTTTTCGCATATATTCAATAGCGGGACATCCAGCAAAAGTAGGTGTTAATTCCACCAAAACTTGTTGATTTTCTTGAATTTGTACATCAGAAATAACCCCTAAATCTACTAATGAAATCGCTGGTATTTCTGGGTCTTTAACTTCCTCTAAATATTCCAAAATTAATTCTTTGGTAAGCATAAATTACCATTTTGCTGTTGGATCAATAACAAAAACTTCAGACATTTCGTTTACAAGCGGTTCTAAATGTTCAGAATGTTTACCTACCCTACCTCCATAATGCAAAGTTTTATCTTCTACGCTGGGCATTATAATAGGGGTTTTTTGTACAATAGATTGAATTTCCTGAATCCACTGATTTTCAAGTTCTTTTTCTGAAATAATAAAACTTTCTTTTTCCAAAATAGCATGATAATCAGAAATTTCAAATAAAGAAAATGCTAATGGATAAGCCAAATCAAAAGCGTTTTGCATACGAATACGAGCTTCTTCTCCTCCATTACTAAGTTGTTGAAACCATGTAACTGCATGCATGTAATGATATTTTTCTTCACGAATTAACTTAGAAGCTAAATGGGCTAATGGCTCATATTTTGAATGGCTTAATGCTTTTAAGCGTATCATTTCTTGAACATCGTATAATAAATGACGAACTAAACTAAAATCGTATTCACCGATAGGATATTCTACCAAATGGCAACATTTAAACATCTTATAGCTTCTATAAAAAGCGAGAGTATCAGGGTCTTGTTCCCCTAATTCATGAAGAATTAAATAAAATGCTTGGGCATGCCCAATTTCATCTTGAGCCATAGAAGCAAATGCAATATCTTCCTCTAAAATAGGACCTAAACCTGTCCATTCAGAATTTCTATGACCTATAATTAATTCATCATCAGCTAACTGAAATAAATATTTTTTTAATGCTTCTAAAACTTCTGGTTTCATAAACTTCTAAGGATATTAAAAAGCAAATTTAGGCAATTTTATTGATTTATCCAAAAAATTGCCAATTTTGTTACATGAAATTTTTAATCATTCGTTTGAGTTCTATTGGCGATATTGTTTTAACTTCTCCTGTAATTACTGCAATTCATCAAAAATTTCCTTATGCAGAAATTCATTTTTTAACAAAAAAAGTTTTTAGTGATGTTCTCATTCATCATCCTAAAATTACAAAAATATGGACTTACGAAAAAAATCACCTTCAAAATATTACTCATGAATTAAAAAAACAAAACTTTGATTTCATCATTGACTTGCACAATAATCTACGTTCGAAATGGATTTCTTTTCAATTACAAAAAAAAACATTTACCTTTAATAAAGAAAATTGGAAAAAATGGAAAATGGTTTATTTAAAATCTAAAATTTCCGTTTCTCATGTTGTTGAAAGATATTTAGATACCCTCAAAAATTTAGAAATTGTTATTAAAGAACCCTTAAAACTTGAGTATTATGCAGGCGAAAAATCCGAAAAAGAAGCTATCCAAATTCTCAATACCCATTCATTAAATAAACCATTTCTTGCAGTAGTTCTGGGAGCTACGCATTTTACCAAAAAATGGTTAAAAGAATATTTCGTAGAATTTATTCAATTGATTGATAAACCCGTGGTTTTGATGGGTGGGAAATCGGAATTAGAGGAAAGTTTATGGATTGAAAATCAAATCAATGATAAATCTAAACTTTTGAATTTATGTAGTAAAACTTCTATAAATGTTTCAGCTTCAATCATTAAAAAAAGCGAATGGGTAATTACCCATGATACAGGATTTATGCATATTGCATGTGCTTTTCAAAAAAAAATGATAGTTTTATGGGGAAATACCTGCCCAGAAATTGGCTTTTATCCTTATCAAAACCCTTTTGCAAAAAACATCAGTTTAGATTTACCATGTAAACCTTGTTCAAAATTAGGATTAAAAAAGTGCCCTAAGGGTCATTTTGATTGTATAAAAAAAATTACTCCCCAAATGGTTTTAGCAAAGTTTTTAGAATTTGAGAAATTGATGTAAAAAATTAATTTGAGTTTCAGGGCGTTCCCCTTACTACGCTATGGGTCAGGCTGCTACGTTTAAACCGAAATACCGAAATAGGTTTCGCTAACATTTCAGCATTTCGGTGAACTCAGTATATTACAATCCTTTTTACATTTTTTTCAAAAGCATCAAAAGGCAGTACCACCTGTATTATCGAATTGTGTCCTTCTAATCCCTCACGCTAATTATCAAAATATCCCAAGATTTTTGTTTTTCAAGGTAAATACATAATAAACGACAGTATTATTGACTAATTTAAGCGAGTTATCTTAGAAGAGATTTGAACTTAAACCAACATTTGTTGATTTTACAAAAATTGAAGGACTAATCTTAAGACTTGCAGGTTCAGTTAAAATATAACATTGGATTAATCCCTAAAATTTTATT
>CALLMJ010000141.1 GCA_938006875.1 uncultured Bacteroidia bacterium | reverse complement strand
CAATCAAAACTTTAATATTGCTCAATCTTTAACTCTAACACAAGGTGTAATTGTAACAGGCGCTAATGAAGTTTGGGTTCAAAATGGGTTGGCAAATTCTGTAAATGCAGGTAATATCAATGCCTATGTTCAGGGTTATTTGAGAAGAAATGTTTCAGAAAATGCTATTTATTACTTACCGGTGGGAAATGCCTCCAAAGGATATGAATTAGCAGAAGTAAGATTTACTAATAGAAGTGATGTCATTCAACTTTATAGTTATTTTAATAACTGGCCAGGTACTCCTTACATATTAAATCAACCTGATTGTAATGCCGTCTTGGATGCTCCTGCATTAGACCATGGTTTCTGGACTATCGATGCAACTTTCCTATCTGGAATACCTTCACCTGTTGATTATAATTTGTATCTACACAACAGAAATTATACAAATCCTTATTTAGGTTGGGCTATCATGAAAAAACCTACCGGCTCTCCTGAAACCAGTTTCAATATTTTAGATGGTATTTGTACGCTTAACCCTACTCCTACCTTAACAAGAAGATTTCAAATGACGGGCTTCTCGGATTTTGCTGTTGCCCAATCAACTACTTTACTTCCAGTAGAATTACTGAATTTATTTGCTACGCCTCAATCCAATGCTATCAAAATTCAATGGGCAACTCAAACAGAGTCCCATAATGCAGGTTTTGAAGTACAAAAATCTATCGATGGTATAAATTTCAGTTCTATTCAATTCGTGGCTGGTGCGATAAATTCTAATCAATTAAAAGAGTATCAACATTTTGATTTTGAGGTAGTGCCTAATCAAAAATATTATTATAGATTAAAACAAGTGGATTTAAACGGAGACTATCGTTATTCTAATATCGTAGAAGCAGTGTTGGCTCCCGTTAAACCCATAATTACAGTTTATCCTAATCCCGCTAATGACGTTGTAAATATTGTATCTAATCAAGAATGGAAGGGAAAAGTTTCTGTAAAATTATACAACTTACTCGGTGAGTTGGTAAAAGAAGTTGATTTTGAAAATCAAGGAATTCAATTCTCTGTACAAGATGTTGCATCAGGGCAATACTTAATGAGAATTGAGTCTGAAAATATTCAAGAAACTATCAAATTAACCGTTTTCTAATTTAGAAATTTAATAAATTTTCAAAAAGCCTTTAAGAAAAAATGTCTTAAGGGCTTTTTGTTTTATGAATACTCAAATTTTAATACAAAAATGAATAAAAAGCAATAAAAAAATTTTATATTCAAAAAATCAGTAATTTTGCAGAATTATTTTATGAAAGGAATTTTTAAATACTTATTGCTTGGATTAGCAGTAATCAGTATAAGTTTATGTAGTTGTAATGTATCTTCTGGTAACAATGACCAGTATTTATTATTAAAAAAAGGAGTGCCCTTTGAAATTGAGGTAGAAATTATCAATGCGCAAGAAGATACTATAAGGGTTTTTGATTTTTTTGGTCCTGATTTGATTGAGTTGGTGAAAGCACCTATGAAGAAAAATGATAAAAATGCAACCGCTACAATTAAAGGATTTGTTCCCGTTGAAGGAATTTATTACATAGGTTATGGGCCTCAAAAAGGAAAAATGATTGTATTGGGAGAATCAGGAAAAATCAAAATACAAGGTGAAGACCCTTTTTTGCAACAAACTTTTAAGGCTCAGTCTAAATTAAACGAATTGTACGATGCATTAATGTCTGAAACTATAGATTATCAGAATAAAATACAGCAAGCAGGTGCAAAATTTAGTCAAAATCAAAGCGATATTCAAGCAAAAAAAGCATTTGATTCTTTATTGGTAGGTCAATATCAAAATTTTGAAAAATATTTTAATCAAAATAACGTAGTAGGCAAATTAGCTAAATTAATGGCATACAAACCATACAAAACAGATCCTTCACACTCAAAGTATAAAGATGAAATTGATTATTTTTTAAATGTTTTTATGTCTTCTGAGGCTTTAACAGATACAAATTATGCTTATATACCTCAATTTTTCGATAAAATGTCTTATTATGGACAAACTATAACGAGTATTTTTCCACCAGATAGTGTAATGAATAAATTCAATCAACTGACATCCAATAAATCATTATCAAAACATAAAGGTATTATCTATTTTGCTTGGATTCAGGCTACACAACAACGAAGTCAAGATTTATTTTTAGAAATTTGTGAAAAATATATAAAAGATTTTCCTAATGGTCATAAAAGTGAATTAATCAAAACGATTACAGCCCAAAACTCTGCCTTAAAAAAAGGAGCTGTTGCCCCAGAATTATCATTCCCAAATCCTGAAGGTAAAGTTGTAAAATTATCAGACTTAAAAGGCAAAGTGGTATTAATTGATTTTTGGGCATCTTGGTGTGGTCCTTGTAGAAGAGAAAATCCAAATGTTGTAGCAATGTATAACCGTTTGAAAGATAAGGGTTTTGAAATTTATAGTTTTAGTTTAGATAATGACAAACAAAAGTGGGTAGAAGCAATCCAAAAAGATGGTTTAATTTGGAAAAGTCATTCATCAGAATTAAAAGGTTGGCAGTCTTCTGTTTGTCAAACTTATCAATTTAATTCTATTCCACATACCGTATTATTAGACCGTCAAGGACGAATTGTTGCAAAAGGTTTGAGAGGAAAAGCATTAGAAGATAAAGTGGAAGAGTTATTGAACCAAAAGTAAATGAATGACATACAATTTGATATTTTAGACAAACTATATTTTGTTGAACCTTATCAGTCTTTGTTAAAAGAAATTCATGTTTCTGAAAGTATTTTGAGAAATGAATTAAAAGATTTAATTAAAAAAGGTTGGGTTCAAATAATGAAATTTGATGAACAAATTCAAGATTTTGTTCCAACTCCATTTTTGAATGTTGATGATTTACAATCCTGTTATTTTCTGGCTACAAAAGAAGGTTTGTTAAAACATAATTTAAAATAAATCCTTGACAATAAAAGAATTAGATTATAAACTTTCACAATTGAAAGTTTTGGTTATAGGAGACTTAATGTTGGATAAATATTTATTTGGGAAAGTTACTAGAATTTCTCCAGAGGCTCCTGTACCTGTTGTAGATGTTTATCAGGAAGATGCCCGATTGGGCGGTGCGGCAAATGTGGCTTTGAATTTACAAGCCCTTGGTGTAACTCCTATTTTGGTTGGCGTGATTGGTGATGACTTGAATGGAAAAGAATTTTTAAAAATTTTGGCAGAGAAACAACTTCCCAATCAACAAATTTTATTATCTGAAAATAGAAGAACCACTACAAAGTTTCGTGTAATTGGAAATCAGCAACAAGTTTTAAGAGTTGATAAAGAAGATACATTTTCAATTTCTGAAACAGAAACTCAAAAAATTTATGAAAATATCAAAAAATTATTCAAAAACGGTGAAATTCATGCTATTATTTTTGAGGATTATGATAAAGGGGTTATTACACCAGAACTCATTGAAAAAATTGTATTTTTGAGTAATTATTATAATATACCCATTTTTGTTGACCCAAAATTTAAAAATTTTCATTTTTATGGAAATTGTACAGTTTTTAAACCTAATTTAAAAGAACTTAAAGCGGGCTTAAGAAATCAAATTGATTGGAATACTATTGAAGAATTGAAAATGGCTGCACCCAAAATTAGGGAATTATTAGGCAATAATTATTTGCTTTTGACTTTAAGTGAACATGGAGTTTTGTGTGTAGGGAATGAAGTTAGGCATTACCCAGCTTTTTATAGACAAATTGCTGATGTTTCAGGTGCTGGAGATACAGTTATCAGTGTTTTGACTGCTTGCATGACGGCAGGATTGGATTTCTATACTTCTGGACAATTGGCGAATTTAGCCGGAGGTTTGGTGTGTGAAAAAATTGGTGTGGTATCAATTGATAAAAATGAATGGTTTCAAGAAGCTATTCATAAAAAAATATTGCATGAAATTTAGTTTTGAATCAAATTTTGTTATAACTTTGCAAAAAAATTTTAATTAATCAATATGAATTTAGAAGAAATCACAAATTATGTAATTGGAAAAGTAGGTAATGACTCAGGTATCAATGCGGTGGTTAAATTTGCATTTGAAGATGGAACTTGTGTAACCGTAGACGCAAAACAAGTTCCTAATGTAGTTTCGAATAATGATGTAGATGCTGATTGTACTGTAAGAATCAATAAAGAAGATTTTAAAGCGATTACTGAAGGTTCTTTAAGTCCAATGACTGCTGTTATGTTTGGAAAAATTAAAATTGAAGGAAATATGGGTATTGCTATGCAAATTCAAAAAATTTTATAATTTTTTTTATACAATAAAATTTATTCGTAAATTTGCACACTAAAAAAATTTAATCATGATAATAATTGACGTTAAAGAAAGCGATTCCTTAGATAAAGCCTTAAAACGCTACAAAAAAAAGTTCGAAAGAATAGGAATTCTTAAAGAAGTTAGAAGACGCTCCGCTTTTATTAAACCTTCTGTTGAAAGAAGAGATGAAATTAAAAAAGCTATTCGTAGAGAAAAATATTTAAGAAATAACCAATAGCTAATGAGTCAAAAAAAGCTGTCTATTATGACAGCTATTTTTTTTACCAAAATTTTAATCTCTTTATTTACTCATTCATAAATGACTTAAACTTATCATTGGATTTTGTCAATAAAAAGTCAACAAATTCATGGTAATCATAATATTTTTGAGATACAATAAAACTTTCATTGTTTTGAAAATCAAAACCAGTAATTTCAACTAAAAATTTATCTTTCTTTTTATCAAAAGTAAAAAAATCACTATAACCCTGGTAATCATTAAAGTGGTAATTTTTACCTGATTGGATTTTATCAGCAATTCCTTTTGCAGCATCTAAATTTAGTTTTTCCATTGATTTAATTATTATTTATCACAGCCCTAATTTTTTTGAGAGGGATGGTGGAATTGCTTTTTTATGAAGCATAATACAAGTAGTTTTTAGCTGAAAAAATGCATCAGAAGCATAAAAAAAACCATCACATTCATTTGATTTATCACCCCAAGAATTTTTTACTAAATAATATTTTTGACCTAATTGGTCTTTAAATATGCCGACAATATGCATTCCATGATCATCTTGAGTTTCATAGTTATCAAATCCTAATTGACGCATATCTTGAGTGATAACTCTTTGTTTTATAGGCTCATTAAACATTTTTTCAATTTCTTCTTTAGAATACTCGGACCAATCTTTTTCAGGTACTATAGCCACACCATTTTTAAAAGAAAATCCTTTTTCACTAACATCAGAAGCCCAAGCTACTGTATAACCATTATTAATTGCATAATCCATGATTTCGGATAATTCATTTAGAGGTACATTATAAACTTTACTAAATAACCAATTATCAGGTACTTCTAACATAAATTGAGAGTAGAACGGGTGGTGATTAAAGGAAGTAATTTCAATATAATCATCAGGGTCCAAACCCATTTCTTTTGCATAGGATTGAGGTGTGTAAGTTTTTCCATTGAATGTAAATTGTTCAGGGATTTTTCCGAAATAAGTATCTAAAATGGATAAGTATCCTTGTTTCCAGATAGTAGAAATTTTTCCTTTAGAACCACTTTCTACAACAGCTTTAACATAATTATGTAAAATTTTCTCAACTTCAGTATGATTATGTTTATTTTCACCATAATTTATACCTTTATAGGCTTCTTCAGGTACCATTCCATACTTTTTTAGTACATAAGTAACATCATGAAAAGCACCGCCTTGTGCAAAAGGAGTGGTTCCGTGCATTCTTACAAAAAGTTGTCCTTTATCTTCGTAGCATTTTCTTGCAACATACATTTCCGATAAATTAAAACCTTTTTTTCCTTGTCTTATCATTTCTGATTCAAAAAATGAAAGCGTTGAAAATGACCAACAAGTACCTGTATTTCCTTGGTCCTGAATGGGAGTAGTTTCTAAGTTTTTAACTGCTGTAAAATTATATCCTCCATCTTTTTTGTTTTTATAAACAGGATTTTGGGCATGAAGGTAAAAAGATAAAAACGTAAGTAAAAACAACGTCATAATTTCGGATTTTTTTATTAATAATAAATTCATATTTGTTGGATATTAAAATTTTTTTGTTTGGAATTATTAGCATTTTTCAACAATCATAGCAAGACCTTGACCTACACCAATACATAATGTAGAAAGACCATACTTAACAGAACCTCTACGTTGCATTTCATAGAGTAGGGTAGTAGTAATTCTTGCACCTGAACAGCCTAATGGATGACCTAAAGCAATTGCACCGCCATTAACATTGACGATTTCAGGGTTTAAACCTAATTCTTGAATACAACCAATGGATTGAGCCGCAAATGCTTCATTTAGTTCTACTAAATCCATATCTTTTAAGGATAAACCTGATTGCTTTAATACTTTTTGAGTAGCTGGAACAGGACCTAAACCCATGATGGAGGGGTCTATTCCTGCACTTGCAGCAGAAACAATTCTTGCTAAAGGTTTCAAATTATATTTTTTTACCATTGCTTCACTTGCTAAAATCAACATAGCAGAACCATCATTAATTCCGGAAGAATTTCCAGCAGTAACCGTTCCTCCTTCTTTCAAAAATGCGGGTTTCAATTTTGATAGTTGTTCTAGTGTGCTTAATCGTGGGTGTTCATCAACATTAAAAATTCGGGTATTTTTTCCTTCGGTTATTTCAATATCAAAAATTTCAGACTTAAATTTATGAGCTTCAAATGCTTTTTGATATTTTAATTGAGATTGATAAGCAAATTCATCTTGAGCTTCACGGGTAATATTAAGTTTTTTAGCAACATTTTCAGCAGTTTCACCCATAGAATAAGGGTAGTACATTTGAGCTAATTTAGGGTTGGTAAAACGCCAGCCAATGGTAGTATCATAAATTTCAGTAGTTCTTTGAAAAGCTTGAGTAGCTTTAGCCATTACAAAAGGAGCACGGGTCATACTTTCTACACCTCCCGCTAAAACTAATTGATTTTCGCCGATTGCTATGCTTCTATATCCATCTATAATTGCTTGTAAGCCAGATGCACATAATCTATTGACGGTTACTCCGGGTATAGATGCTGGTAAACCCGATAACAAAACTGCCATACGAGCAACATTCCTATTATCCTCACCACTTTGGTTAGCAGCACCAGAAATCACTTCATCAATTTCATTGACATCTAAATTGGGTACTTCTTTTAAAACAGCTTGTATAGCATAAGCTAATAAATCATCAGGCCTGACATTCGATAAACTTCCGGTATATTTTCCGATAGCACTTCTTTTTGCGGCTACTATATAAACGGTTTGCATGCTGCAAAGATATGAAAAACTTTTAAGATTTACCGTCGATGCAATTAAAATTCATATTATTATGGGCGTTCCCCTTGCTATGCCGCGGGTCTGCCTGCTTCGTTTTCTCTTAGTTCCAACATTTCGGCAGGTTGAATATATCCCAATCCTTTTCGCTACACTCATCGTATTCATAAATGTAACTCTAAATTTTTTAACAAGCGTAATTAAAAAAAAATTATTTTTGAGCTTAAATTATGTTATAAAATGGCTTCAGCAACTTGTCCTTCTTGTGGTGGAACTTTAAACATTACAGTTCAAACCAGTAAAATGGTTACTTGCCCTTACTGTGGAATGATTTCTTACTTGAATGCAGGTAACCTTGCTATGATTGGGCAAAAATCCTTTTTAGTAGATTATGGCTCTCTTTTTAAAATAGGGAAAAAAGGGAAAATTAAAAATATTGATTTCCAAGTAATTGGTAGGTTAAGAATTGATTACCAAGATGGTTTTTTTGATGAATGGTATTTGAATACCCCACAAGGTCAAAAATGGCTTTCTGAAGATGAAGGTAAATTTGTTTTTTTTTATGAAAGTAAAGAAATTAATGACCCTTTAATTTTTGATTTATTGAATTTTCCCGTGGGGAAAGTTTTTAAGCATAAAGATTTATATTTGTTTGTCTCTGAAAAAAGTACAGCCAAAATTAATGGTGGTGAAGGTGAATTGCCCTTTCAAGTGGAACCCAATCAAAAAGCAGATTTTGTAGATACTTTATTTGAACAAAAATTATATTCTTTTGAGTTTTTGCCTAAATCCATTGAACTTCATATTGGTAATTATATTGACATAAACGAAATTAAAATCTTAGATTAATCATGGCTGAACCATTGATTTTACCTACTGACTTCAATAATAAATCTGAACTTTACAATACCATTTTACCTCAAATTTTTACTTTATGGCAACATGAAAAAGATATAATTGCTAATTTATCCAATACTACAGCTATTTTAAAGGAAGTTTTAGGGCATTTTTGGATAGGTTTTTATTTATGGAAAGAAAATCAATTAGTATTAGGACCCTTTCAAGGAACTTTAGCTTGTACCAGAATATCTTTAGGAAAAGGTGTGTGTGGAAAAGCTGCTGAAGAAAAAAAAATTCTTATTGTTCCTAATGTACATGAATTTCCTGGACATATTGCATGTTCATCTTTTTCTAATTCTGAAATTGTAGTTCCATTAATTAATGATAATCAACAACTTAAAGGTGTTTTGGATTTAGATTCTATTCATTTCAACGAGTTTGATGAAGTTGATGCCCTTTACCTTCAAAAACTTTGTAAGTTTATTGCAAATCAAATTTAAGAAAAATTATTATTTTTTATTCTCTGATTTTCAGTGAATTTTATTTTTTTTAATTAATTAGTTTGACTTTTTGAAACTTTTATTATTAAATTTACAAAACTTTACTAATCTTCAAATTTTATGAATACACTCCAGCAATTTATCCAATATCTTCGATACGAAAAAAAACGTTCTCTTCATACAATAACTGCTTACGAAGCGGATTTAATTCAATTTGCTAATACTTTATCTCCCAATTCTTCCAATTTTTTTGAATTAGAAAATATTCAAAAAATAAAACTCTATGATTTAAAATTATGGATTAGAAAACTTCACAGTGATGGTTTACAACCATCTTCTATTCTAAGAAAAATTGCAAGTATAAAAAACTTTTTTAAGTATCAATTAAAAATTGAAAACCTTCAAATAAATCCTACTAAAAAATTAGCTTCTATTAAAAAACCTAAAAGGATTCCACAGTTTGTTCCCCAAAGGGATATGCAAAATATGTTGGAAAATATCCAATGGAAAACAGAATTTGAACAATTAAGAAATCAATTAATATTAGAATTTTTGTATTCTTCTGGATTAAGGCGTTCAGAACTTTTGAATGTAAAAATTTCAGATATTCAAATAGATAAACAATTAGTAAAAGTTTTAGGAAAAGGCAATAAAACACGTTTGGTTCCGTTTAATGAAAGTACGAAAAGATGTATCCAAAACTATTTAGCATATTGCCAAAAAGAATCCATCATTATAAAACAAAATTTATTGGTTAAAAAAGATGGTAATCCGATGTATGACAAACTCTTATACAGGATTGTAAAAAATGCTTTGTTGCAATTCACAAAACTTCATAAAAACTCGCCACATATTTTAAGACATACATTTGCAACCCACTTATTAGACCAAGGGGCAGAAATTGATGCAGTGAAAGAAATGTTGGGTCACGCCAATTTAGCGGCTACTCAAATTTATACCCACAATACATTAAGTAAATTAAAATCTATTTACAAACAAGCACATCCGAAATCATAATTTTTTTTATAAACTTTAAATTTTACAGTTATGAAAGTTAACATTGAATCCATCCACTTTGATGCAGACAAAAAATTACTGCAATTTATTAATGAAAAATGCAAAAAATTAACCCAATTTTTTGATGGTATTGTAAACGTTGAAGTGATTTTAAAACTTCAAAATACCAAAATTAAGGAAGATGGAAATAAAATTGTTGAGATTAAAGTTTTTGTACCCTCAAAAACTTTATTTGCTGAAGAACAATCCAAAACCTTTGAAGAAGCTACCGATGTTTGTGTAGATTCTTTAAAAAAACAAATCATCAAATATAAAGAAAAAATCAGGGATTAAGTTTTTTTTTGGGGCTACAGTAGTAGCCCTTTAATATTTTATGAAAATTAAAAAAAACATTGGGTTCTAAATAAAAATTTTATAATTTCGCATTTTGAATTGAAGATGAAAAAAATCGCTATTTATTTCAGTATATTTTTAACCATTGTTTCTTGTAAAAAGTTGGAAAATCCTGCAGATAATCCTGTTAGAGGTAAAAGCTATTTAAAATTTGTACATGCAAATGCTGCTGCACCGACTTTAGATTTGTATTCCAATTATTATAATCAAACCAATAAAATAGGTTCCGAAATTTCTCATAAAAAAAGCCTACCACAAGTTGGATATATGCAACTTCAATCTTCAGATGCCCCTTCTGCATCAGGGGTAGGTACTTATTGGTTTCATACTCAACCCGCTCAAACTCGTGATACTTTTCATTTACCTTTACCTATTCTATTGGAAAAAGATAAATTTCAAACCATTTTTAATATTGACAGTGCAGGAAAACCTAAATTAGTAATTTTTCAAGATGTTTTCCAAAAACCTGATTCTGGATTTGCTTTGTTTCGTATTTTTAATGGAAAAATGGATTCAGGAAATTTAACGTTAGTTTCAGGTAATGCCCAAACAACTCCTACTGATTTTATGCAAATTTCTAATTTTGTAGTCGTACCCATTGATAATCAAGCATTTATCTTAAATGATGCTAATGGCAATACTCTGTTCAACCTCAACTTTAAATTAAAAAATCGTCAAGTTTACACTTTCTTTTATTCCGATAGTTTACACGTAACGCAGCAATCTGAGTAAATGAAAAAGAAATTTTTTGGGCGTGCCTCTTTTTTCTTTATTTTCTCTCTTTTTTTAACATGTTGCAATGGATTAGACAACGATGAAAAATTTTTATACTCCCACAAATCCTCTTTCATAATAAGCAGTAAATCTAAACTCTATAGATGCTTGCTACAAAATGATACTCTTAAAATAAACCTCCTTCTTGAAAATATTCATGAAGGTAATATTATAAACCAGCAATTACTTTTTTTAGATACAGTAAACAAAAAATTAATTTCATTCAAAAATCCTTTTGAAATTTCATCAGAAAGATTATTGTCTAAAAGTTACCATTATATCAATGGATGGGAAAACTTTCAAGTTCTTTCTAATCTTAATGAAACCTTATTAGAAAATTATCATAAAAATAAAAAAGAAACTTTAGAATTGACCCAAGGCTCCCAATACCTATTTTGTAACCAAGGAAGAGTTTGGTTGGTTCAAAAAAGAAAAGTATGGGTTTACGATTTAAATACAGGTTCATTACAAGAGACTTTTGATTTACAAAGAGATTTTGAATTTGCCGACTATAATAGAGGCTATAATTTATTAGTTTATACAAAAGATAGTACTGGTTTATATCAGAAATATTTTGATACCAATGCAATTTCAACAGGAAATGAAACGAAAGTAAATTTTCTGAGAGTTCAGCTAACCAAGGTTTTAACTCGTTTATATGAAACTGAGTATTTAAGAAATGTTGAATTAAATGACCAAAATAAATTGAATATTCCAAATTTTACTGAGGAGGTTCATAGTTATGATATGGATTTTCAATCCAGTAGGTTGTTCTTTACAAGAAATGATTCTTTGTTTGTTTATCATTTGAATACCCAAAAAAAGCAGTTTTTAAAGCAAAATTTTGGTTTAATAAAAAAAGGTTTACATTTTTATAGCCAAAACTAAACATTTTTTGTAATTTTGTGGTTTAGTAGCCTAAATGTCAACTACAAAACCCTCTTCATTTAAAAGATTATTTCAATTAATACAGCCCTATAAATCCTATTTTTATTTTGCCGTTTTTTTAACTATTTTGGTTTCATTATTAGGACCTGTAAGACCTTTTCTTGTTCAATATATTATTGATCACATCTATCCAACAAAAGATTGTTCTTTGCTGTTATTTTATATTGCTATTTTATTGTTTATTTTGATTTTTACTAGCATAGTTCAATATGCTCAAAATTATATTACTAATTGGCTAAGCCAGACGATAATGAAAGACCTCAGAGATAAAGTTTTTCATCATATAGTGAATTTAAAAATTCAGTTTTTTGATAAAACCCCCATAGGAACTTTACACACACGTACCATAAGTGATATTCAAACTTTGAATGATGTATTTAGTGGAGGATTTGTTACAATTTTTGGTGAATTATTGCAATTAATTGCCATTTGGTCAATGATGTTTTATACGGATTGGTATTTAACTTTAATTGTTTTAACTACTTTGCCGATAATTATCATTGTTACCCAAGTATTTAGAAAAAATGTAAAAGTTGCATTTCAGGAAGTCAGAAAAAAAGTAGCAGAACTCAATAGTTTTATTCAAGAACATATTACAGGAATGGCTGTAATTCAATGGTTTGGTCAAGAAAAACACGAGTTTCAAAAATTTATTAAAATCAATGAAGGTCATAGAGATGAAAATATCAAAACCATTTTTTATTATAGTTTATATTTTCCTGCTATAGAAATTATTGCGGCAATGGGTATAGGTCTTTTAGTTTGGTTGGGTGCTTATGAAGTTCTTGAAAGCAAAGTTTCTTTAGGGGTTTTGATTGCATTTATTATGTATATCAATATGTTTTTTCGCCCCATTCGTTTAATAGCAGACCAATTTAATACTATTCAAATGGGGGTGGTTTCTAGTGAAAGAATTTTTAGCTTGTTAGATATACAAGATTTTATTAAGCAGTCAGATAGTTTGCTTTCTTTTGAACAAGCACTCCAAATTTTAGATACTCCACCATCTATTGAATTTATAGATGTACATTTTGAATACCAAGTTAATACTCCTATTTTAAGGGGAATTAGTTTTTTTGTAGAAAAAGGTACCACAACCGCCATAATAGGGCACACCGGAGCAGGGAAAACTTCTATTATCAATTTATTAACCAGATTTTATGAGTTTCAAAATGGAAAAATACTTATCAATCAACAGGATATTAGAACGTTTCCGTTAGAAATTTTAAGAAAACACATGGCTATTGTTCTACAAGATGTTTTTTTATTTTCTGGAAGTATTTTGGAAAATATTACTATGAATGACCCTAATATTTCGGAAGCAGATGCAATAGAAGCTTGTAAATACATTGGTATTCATGATTTTATCGTGTCTTTACCTAATCAATACCAAAATTCTGTTGGAGAAAGAGGTTCTTCCCTTTCTACAGGTCAAAGACAGTTGATTGCTTTTGCGAGAGTCATAGTTTTTAATCCTACACTCTTAATTTTAGATGAAGCTACTTCAAATGTTGATACAGAATCAGAAATATTAATTCAAAACGCAATTCAAAAAGTTTTAAGTAATCGGACTGCAATTATTATTGCTCATAGATTATCTACCATTCAAAATGCTAAACAAATTATTGTAATGGATAAAGGAAAAATTATTGAAAAAGGAAATCATCAATCCTTAATTGAAAAGCAAGGTATTTATTATAAAATGCAACAATTTGTTGAAGTATAAAATTGAATTTTTATTTTTATTCAAAAATACTATAAAAAATTTTGCAAAATCCAATCGTTAGCTTTAATTTTGCAACTCAAATTTTAGGGGGAGATGTCCGAGTGGTTTAAGGAGCACGCCTGGAAAGCGTGTATACGGCAAAACCGTATCGAGGGTTCGAATCCCTCTCTCTCCGCTTAAAACTAAAAAATTTAAGTTTTTTATTCTCCATTTAAAATCAATAAAAGCCTCATTTTAAAATGAGGCTTTTAATGATTTTAAATGATAAAAATTTTTAATTTAGGTCAATATAGCAATTAGGATTTCTTTCTTTAAAATCTCTAATTTCTTCTGAAGGGATTGCACAACCATAACAGTAAAGAGTACTTAAAGGCAAATCCATTATAGGTTTTATTGAAGTAATGGATGAATTTGAAGCATAAATATTTTGCAAACCTATCATACCAGAAAGTGGGGATAAATTATTTACAGATGTGTTAGAAATATCCAATGTTTTTAAACCTTCTAAACTTTGGATTCCATCTAAACTACTTAAAGAAGTATCATTTAAAGATAGATAATCTAACATGTAACAATCTTTAAGCGGAATGATGCTTTCAATATCTGTTTGACCTGCATATAAATATCTTAATGCTGTAAGATTACTTAAAGGGGTCAAATCTTTAATTCCTGTATTGCTAATATCAAGATTTTCCAAATAAACCAAATTGGATATCGGAGTAATATCTTCAACCATAGTTTGACCAATGTATAAAGAATTCAAATGAGTTAAATCTTGTAATGGTGATAAATCTTCAACATCGGAATTGGTTAGATAAAGGCTACTTAATCTTTTTAAATTTTTTAATGGCTCAATATTATCTACTCTAGTTCCAGATGCATCCAAAGTATTTAAATGTATTAAATTAGCAATTGGGGTTAAATCAGAAACTCTTGTATATGAAAGATAAAGCGTTGTTAAACGTTTAAAATTAGCTAAAGCAGAAATATCTTTAATTTTGGTATTACTTAAATTGAGATATGAAATTTTTGAAAGTTTACTTAATGGAGTTAAATCATTAATTTTAAGATTAGCAAGTTCTAAGCTTTCTAAATTGGTTAAATTTGCTAATGGGCTTATATCACAAACTTTTGAGTATCCCAAATAAAGATTTTTTAGTCTTGTTAAACCAGCTAAAGCAGAAATATTATTTATTTTTGATGAACTTAAATATAGGCTTTCTAAATTTACTAAATTCTTTATAGCATCTATATTCGTAAATTTGGCAGAAGATAAATCTAGATAATTGAGGGTAACTAAATTAGAAATTGGGCTAATATCAGTGACTTTTGTTGAACCAATACCTGAAATTTGCTTTACTTTCTTTAAATATTTTAGAGGAGTTAGATCTTTTATACTTTCTACTTGTTGCTGTTCTATGTATAAATAAACATATTCAGCATTAAGCATTTGTTCAATTTGATAAATATCAGGCTCTCCATAAATATTTATAGAGTTGCGGAAAACCTTTTTCCAGTTTTCATCCATACTATTCCACCAATCATTTGGATTAATATCAAATGTTTGAATATTAGATTCAACGGGACCTGCTGCGGCTCCTGGTTCGTCATTTGGCATTCTTGGATCCATTTTTTTAAAATTTTATGATTTACAAAAATAGGTATTTTTTCGTAATTACAAATTTTTAATTAAATATTTTTGAATTTTGTTTTAATATTATTCAATAACTAAAGTGTAGTTATAAACACCACAACCCCCAAAATATCCTAAGGCACCATTGGAAATATTTCCTTTAACATTATCAGCAGGAGGAGCAAAGGGTCCACCCCCAAAAAGTTGTTTGACCAAAGAAATGTAATAGTAGAAGGTGGGTTGGTCTATATTCCATAATTCAACTTTTGCTGTATCTCCTCTATCAAATTTAAAAGGTAATGCGTTAATAATTGTATTTCCTTCTACTAATAAATCATCAGTAATAAAATAATCTCCAACACCATTGAAAAGAGAATCATTTTTAAAACATAAAACACGGTAATAATTTACACCAATGGGTTCCCTTCCTATGGATATGAGGTAGTAGCCTGGTTCTCTTACAATATTGGTATTCCCAACATATTCATATATTATTGTATCAAAAGCTACTACAGGAGGCAAAAATGCTTTAGCTTCATAAATTTTCCCTTCAGCCAAAATTTTTAAATAATAATTTCTATTAGGAATCCCCTCAAAAGGATTTTGGGTTCTAAAAATACCATTTTCAATGTTTTTGAGCGTGTCTATTCTACCCATCTCATCCGATAAAATTACTAAAGCATTATTGATACCAGGATATTCATTATTATTTTGAAAACTTATGGTTTTTTTTATAGAAATTCTTTGGTAAATACTATCCGTTCTAATAAATCCTTCAATAACCACTTTAGGTTCAGAATTTTTTAATTTTAATTCAACTTCTTGTTCGCATGAAATTAAAATTAATGAAAAAAACAATATTAATAAAAATTGTGATTTCATGTTAAAATTTAAAATTATAGGTTATAGAAGGGATAATGGAAAATAAATAGATTTTAATTACTCGAGTTCTTGATAGGTCATTAGGGTCATTTTCAAAACGAAAAGCCCAAGCATTTTTACGTGCATAAACATTAAAAAAACTAAAATTCCAACTACTTTCTAATTTTTTACCGGGTTTATTTTTTAAAGTAACGGATAAATCCATTCTATGATAATCTGGCATACGGTCATTATAAAGTTTATCATAACGTAAAATGGTTTGCCCATCTAACTCATATTTACCAGTTGGAAAAGAAATCGAATTTCCAGAAGCATAAACCCAAGTTGCTGATAAATTTAATCGAGAATTAAAATCGTAACTTAATACAAAATTACAGTCATGACGACGGTCATTTCTTGCGAAATAAGGTTCATTGTTATTAATAATTGGCATTTGGCGGTAAGTCCATGATAAGGTATAACCAACCCAACCCGTAAATTTACCTGAATTTTTTTTCAAGAAAAGTTCAAAACCATAAGACCAACCTTTACCAAAAGCAAGCTGTTTTTCTATTTGAGGATTTAAAAATAAATTTGCATCGGGTTGAAATTCTATTTGATTTTGCAACCATTTATAATAAACTTCAGCAGAAGCTTCTAGTTTATTATCCATAAAATTTCTAAAGTATCCACCAGCAATCTGGTCAGCAATTTGCGGATTTACTTCTGAAGATGCAGGAATCCAAATATCGGTAGGCAGAGAAGAAGCTGCATTAGAAACCAAATTTAAATATTGTCTTGTACGAGCATAAGAACCTTTAAAAGAACTAAATTCATTAATATTAAAATTCATACTGAATCTGGGCTCTAAACCGTTATAAGTTTTTAAAATTTTTCCAAAAGGAACTTTTGTAGTGTCTATGGGTCTATTATCTCTGGGTCCAGCGAAAGTGTAAAGGGTAGTGGGTCCTATATCTGCAAAAAAACTATAACGAAAACCATACTTCAAATTAATTTTATCACTAACCTTGTGGTCATTAGTTAAATATAAAGCTTGTTCATAACCGTGTCGAATGGGCATTTTGTAAGGTGTAATATTGGATTGACCCGTTGGTTTTAAATCTGCTCTCAAAAATGAATGATAAAAAGCTTGTTGCCCGAATTTTACGTGCATTTTTTCACTCCAGAAAAAATCAAAATCTGATTTTATGCTATAATTGGTTACACCTGACGTATATTGCACATTTTCAGTGGATTGTTTAATATCAAATTGGTATTTAAAATCAGAAAAAATTAAAGAATTATTCATGAATAGTTTGGAATTGAATTGATGATTCCAACGAGTGGTAAGAGTAGCGTTTCCCCAATTAAAACCAAATTCGTTTCCAAAATCAAATACATCTTTTCCAAAATAACTTGAAACAAAAATTCTGTTTTTTTCATTGATTTCATAATTTGCTTTAGCATTAAAATCGTAGAAATATAATTTATTTTGATTAATCCTTGGATTTTTAGAGAACTTAAGAAAAGCGTCAGCATAAGTTCTTCTTCCTGAAACTATAAATGAACCTTTTTCTTTCACGATAGGACCTTCAACAGTAAGGCGAGAGGCAATGGAGCCTAAACCTCCTTTAACAACATATTTTTTATTGTTTCCTTCATTCATTTTAATATCCAAAACAGCAGAAAGCCTACCTCCATAATTCGCAGGCATTCCTCCCTTATATAAAGTTACATCTTTAATAGCATCAGAATTAAAAACCGAAAAGAAACCAAATAAATGAGAAGCATTATAAACGACAGCTTCATCTAATAAAACCAAATTTTGGTCAGCGCCACCTCCTCTAACATAAAAACCCGCATTTCCATCACCCGCAAAAACTACTCCCGGAAGCATTTGAATAGCTTTTAATACATCGGCTTCACCAAAAAATGCAGGCATACTTTTTATAACCTGAATATCCAATTTCTGAACACTCATATCTACGGATTTGATATTTTCATCAGCTCTTTTATCGGTAATTACTACTTCATCTGTTGATAAACCTTCTTGTTGTAACTCTATGATTACTTTCACATTTTCTTTCACTTGAAAGGTTTGTTCATGAGTTACATATCCTAAATATTTAACAATTAAAGTAAATTTTTCTTGAGGTACCTTTAAAGAAAAAAAACCATAATCATTGGTTAATGCACCTTTTTGGGTCTCTTTAATAAAAACTGTTGCACCAATTAAAGTCTCTCCAGAAGAGGAATCTTTAACGTAACCACTTATAGTATATTCTTTACTTTGTGAATACACCCATTGAATAAAAAAAATAAAGTATAATATTAGAAAAAATTTTCTATTTTCGTAAATCATGAATAAAAACCGCAATGCAAAATTACAGAATTGTTTTGCACTGAAAAATTTTTATTTCAATTTTTTTTGAAAAAAAGCCCACTTTTTTAGTGGGCTTTGAAGTATTACTTATCAGAATAAATTAATTTGAAAAACTTGTAATCACTAAAAGATAACCAAACTTTATCTATATCTTTTTCAGAAAACTATTTATCAAAGCATACCCATTTTTTTACTGTTGCACCAGACTTTAAGTTAAAAATACAAGCATAGTCACTAGCTTCATCTTTAGCTTCAGTTTTGTAATTATAAAATAAATCTCCATTTTTTAGAAGTACATAAACTTTATAATCATTCCATTTAAAATCTTCTTTGGATTTATTAATTAAAGCAATTTGTGCAACTGTGTAAATTGAACCATCTTTTCTTTCTATACCTTCTAAGGTACTTGTGTAAAAACCATACAAAAAATCAATACTTTTATCAGGAGTGCTAATATTCTCATAATAAAAACCTTGACCAAAAATCTTCTGAATAAACAAAAGAACAAACAAAACAAAAAATTGTGAAATTTTCATGTACTTAAATTTTAAAATTAAAATTAATGAATACAAAAATACAAATTTTACATCATAACTTTTGCATTTAAGTAATAATTTGAAGTTTTTGGGTAAAAAATGAATGTAAAGAATTTGAGATTTGAACAATTCATTAAAAATGGTTTACTAGTTAATTGTTAACGATTAATAAGTTAATTTAAAACATTATGTATAAATTCGTTTGTTGAGTAGTGAGTGAAGCGAACATACCGAAACAAGCGCTTCTCCACGAAAAATGCTCATTTCGGTACGGCTACGCCTACTCAAGGACCACAGGTACGGCTACGCCTACTCAATGACCACAAGTAAAGCTACGCCTACTCAAGAACCACAGGTACGGCTACGCCTAATCAAGAACCACAGGTACGGCTACGCCTAATCAAGGACCACAGGTACGGTTACGCCTACTCAAGGACCACAAGTACGGCTACGCCTACTCAAGGACCACAAGTACGGCTACGCCTACTCAAGGACCACAGGTACGGCTACGCCTACTCAATGACCAATCCTTAAAATAATCCTGACTATCCAGTAGAAAATAAATTTTCAACATTTAGATAAATCAAACTATAAACCTTTGTAAATAGGTTTCAAAATGTCTATATCTCTTACATAATTAATTTAAAGAGAATTAGTTATAGCCTAAACGAAAATTCTGTTCAAAATCTATATTTTAGATTTGAACCTTAAAAGAAATTTTTTTATAATATAACTGTATCAATCAACCTATTTAGTATGTTTGTAATGTTTTAAACCTACTATAAGGTTGTTATTGTTTAAATTGTATGAAAATTTTATTAGTTTCTTTACTTCCATTTTTAAAAAAATATAAGTGGTATTTATTTTGGGGAATTATTTTTATCATTATATCTAATTTTTTTTCAATATATCCTGCACAATTGGTAAGAAAAGGTTTTGATTTGCTTACACTAAAATTGAAAGATTATGAAAATGCTAATCCAGAAATAAAACAAAATTTAAAATATGAAGTTTTTGAATTAGTGATGTGGTATGCACTCGGAATTTTGGCATCTGCATTGCTAAAAGGTATTTTTTTATATGGAGTAAGGCAAGCCATCATAGTGATGTCTAGGCACATAGAATTTGAACAAAAAAATCAATTATTTGAAAAAATTCTTTCATTAAGCCAAAAAAATTTAAGAAGATACCATACAGGTGATTTTATGGCTAGATTAACGGAAGATATTGGAAATGTAAGAATGTTTACTGGGCCTGGAATCATGTATTCTATCAACACTATTACTTTGTTTTTCATGGTTTTAACTACCATGCTTTATGTCAATTGGGAATTAACCTTGATTGTTATGCTTCCTTTACCGCTTTTAAGTTATTTGATTTATTATGTTCATAGTAAAATTATACAACAAAGTCAGCTTGTGCAAAAAGAATTATCAGCTATAAGCTCATATACCCAAGAAGTTTATTCAGGGATTAGAACCATAAGAGCTTACAATAAAGAAAATTTATTTTATTCCAATTTTTTGAATTTTACTACTAAATTTAAAGAAAAATCGCTTTATTTAGCAAAAATAGATGCGTTTTTTTTTCCTATCATTCAGTTTTTAATTGGTTTAAGTACCATTTTAGCGGTTGGATATGGAGGGATAAAAGTTTATCAAGAAAATATAACCGTAGGAAATATTGCTGAATTTATTATGTACGTTTACTTACTTACTTGGCCAATTGCTTCTTTAGGTTGGGTAACCAGCCTTACACAAAAAGCTGCTGCCTCCCAAGAGCGTATCAATCAAATTTTAAGTATTAAACCTGATATTCAATTTCCTTCGCAATCTAAACCCATTCAAAATATGAATATTGATATTCAAAATTTAACATTTATTTACGAGGAATCTGGTATAAAAGCATTAGATAATTTGAATTTAAAAATTCAAGAAGGTGAATCTATTGGTATTGTTGGAGCAACAGGCTCAGGTAAAACGACTTTAATGGCTTTATTAACCCGTTTATATGACCCTCAAAATGGTTCTATTATTATTGATAATCAAGAACTTAAAAATTATTCAAAACAAGAAATTCGTAAAAATATTTCTATTGTACCTCAAGACGTATTTTTATTTTCTGATACCATTGAGAACAATATAAAGTTTGGTTGTCCTGATGCAACTGAAGAGGAAATTATAGAAGCCGCCAAATTTTCTGCTGTTTATGAGGATATTATGGCTTTGCCAAAGCAATTTAAAACCCTTGTAGGCGAACGTGGAGTAACACTCTCAGGAGGTCAAAAACAACGTATTGCTATTGCAAGAGCTTATCTTAAAAAAGCCAAACTTTTACTTTTAGATGATTGTTTATCTGCTGTGGATACCATTACCGAAGAAAAAATTATTCAAAAATTACAACATTTTTCGGGTCAAAAGAATACTTTACTGATTGCTTCTCATAGGTTAAGCATAATGCCTAAAATGAATAGAATCATTTTCCTCAAAAAAGGTAATATTACTGAAACAGGAACTCATGAAGAACTTATGCAATTGAATGGTCAATATGCGAAATTATTTAATGCTCAAAATTAACAAATCATAACTTTTTTAATATGAATAAACTTACTACAATATGAATAAAGCTAAATTTAGAAATTTAAGAATTTTCCTTGCTTACGTTTTTATGATTTTAGGTATCTCATCAGTGATATTCCAATGGCATTTTGGTTTTTCTTTGGTATTTACTTGCATGATTTGGTTAATAAATTATCAAAATTTTTTAAAATATTCCTATAATTTAGAGTTTTTGAATCATTTTTTAGGACACATCATTATTGGTTTAATGATGGATTTTTTTACAGAATTTCCATTATTTATATTGTCAATGATTTTTATGTTTCCTTCAACTGGTGGCATTAGAAATCGTTTCCCTTTTTTGGTTGGTGTCAATAAATTTTTATGGTTGGAAAAAGCTTTTTGGTTTTTATCCGTAGTTACTTATGCTTTGGGAATTTATTTTAATTCGTGGAAATGGAATTATTTAGGTTACATTATTCCTAGTTTTATTTTTGCAACAGTTTATACATGGTATGTAAGAACCATAGAAGCAAATGCTTATAAAAAAAATGAAAAATTAAAAAGAGGGGTTGAACCCGGAGATAAAGCTATTGAGTTTGAACTCCCTGACCAGAACGGTAATATCGTAAAATCAAAAGATTTTTATGGAAAAACAGATGTTCTTTTACTTTTTGTTCGTGGAGACTGGTGCCCTGCTTGTCATATCATGCTGAGAACTTACTACAAATATAGAGAAAAATTTAAAGAAAAAGGAGTATTTTTTATTGCTATTGGTCCTGACCCACAAGGGGTTAATAAGGAAATGTTAGAAAGAATTGGAGCAGATTTTATTATTCTTTCTGATGAAGGCTTAAAGATTACTAATCAATACGGAGTTCAAGGTGATGGACAAATTCCTAATAATGATTTTGAAGGAATTCCTTTACCAGCGGCTTTTATTATTGATAAATCAGGGATTATTAGATATACTACTCGCCCTGAATCACCAGGTTCTTTTCTTAGACCGGATTCCATTTTAACGGTTTTAGATGGCTTAAAAGTGGAAATTTCTCATGAAACGTTTGAAGAAACCTATGAAACTATTGTCAATCAATCCAATGATGGAATTTTGGTTTTAGATATTGTAGAAGGAAAAATTTTAAAAAACAATTTATATTTTGCTAACTTATTAGGTTATTCTGAAAATGACTTTTTGAAAAAAAATATTTTTGATTTTACTCCACAAGAGTTTTTAAACGAAAGTGCGAAATTAATAGCAGATGCTTGGGAAAATAAAGGAGCAATTTTTAGAATGCAATTTTTAAGTTCTAATCAAGAAATTATCCCCACAGAATGTTCAGCAAAAGTTATTCCTTACGGTAAATTTTCTGCATTAGTTCTTTACGTTCGTGATATTCGTGAACGTATTAAAATGGAAACCCAAATTCTTAAACAAAGCCAAATCATTGAACAAAAAAATAGAGATATTTTAGATAGCATTGAATATGCGAAAAGAATTCAAACTGCTACTTTGCCGAATGAAAAAAAAGATTGGCTATCGTTTGCAAAACAAGCTTTTATTTATTTTGAGCCAAAGGATATTGTCTCTGGGGATTTTTATTGGTTAAATTTTGATGAAGAAGATAATCGTATATTTTTTGCTTTAGGGGATTGTACTGGTCATGGTGTACCTGGTGCTTTTATGAGTATGTTGGCTATTAATCAATTAAATCATATTATTGATGACCTAAAAATTAAAGAACCTCTAAAAATTATAGAAAATCTTGATTTGAATATTCAAAAAGCGTTGAAACAAGAGGAAGGAGGAAATGATGGTTTGGATTGTGCTTTGTTTATGTATGAAAAAAACATTCGAAAATTACAATTTGTTTTAGCTGGGCGTCCTTTGTATTATTCTTTGAATAATCAACCATTTGTTGAAATTAAAGGTGATAAATTTCCTATTGGTGGTACTCTCCATAAATCAAAATCATTTAATCAGCATGAAATTGAAATAGGTAACCAATCTTTGAAATTGTTAATTTATTCTGATGGAATTGTTGACCAGATGGGTGGCGAAAGAAAGAAAAAATTTGGAACCAAGAATCTTAAACAGTTTTTTGAAAACCAGGGTTTAGAAAATTTAAATGAAACATTTTCAAAATTAAGTATAACATTGAACAATTGGAAAGATGGTCATGAGCAGTTAGACGATATGACTTTGATATTAATGGAGTTATAAAGTGTATGGGGGCACCATTCGATAGTACTCATTGACTACGAGTTGCCACTACCTTTTGATGCTGAGTTTGTCAAAGCAGAAAATGGATTGTGATACATTGAGTTCACTGAAATACTGAAGCGAACATCAAAGCCCACTTCGACAAGCTCAATGTAAACGTATCGTCCGACCCTGAGTACCAGCGAAGGGGTAAGCCCAAATGATTAATATTTAATTCAGTTTTAAATCTACTAAACTTACTGGTAAAACTTTAGATACGCCCATTTCTTCCATAGTTACGCCGTAAATTACGTTAGTGGTTATCATAGTTCGTTTGTTATGGGTAACAATAATGAATTGAGATTCCTGTGAAAAATCACGAATAATATGATTAAATTTGTCAATATTAGCGTCGTCTAATGGAGCATCTACCTCATCAAAAATACAAAATGGAGCGGGTTTATACAAATAAATAGCAAAAAGCAAAGAAGTTGCTGTTAAGGTTTTTTCTCCACCTGATAATTGATTGATATTCAAAGGCCTTTTTCCTTTAGGTTTAGCTATAATATCAATAGAAGTTTCCGTTGGGTTTTCGGGGTCTAATAAAATTAAGTCGCAGGTATCTTCTTGGGTAAATAATGACCTAAATACACGAATAAAGTTTTCTCGAATAGATGTAAATGCTGTAATAAATTGTTCTTTTGCATTTTTATCAATTTCTGAGATAGTTTCTAATAAATCCTGTTTGGCTTTTAAAATATCTGTTCTTTGAGAAACGATAAAATCATATCTTTCTTTTATTTCTTTATAAGCTTCAACAGCCATCGTATTGACTTCCCCAAATTGATGAATTTTATTTCTAAAATCAATAACTTGTTGATAAACAATTTCTTCTGATGGTAAGTTTTGTAAATCTTCAAAAAGATCTTCTAATTTTAGTTCATCAGGTTGAATGTTAAATTCCACTTGAAAACGTTCAGAAATAGCGTTCCATTGAATTTTAATTTCCGTTAATATTTCTTTTAAATGTTCAATTTCTTTTTCAAGATTTTCTTTTTTATTTCTTAGTTCTTTGATTTGATTTTCAGAACGTTGAATTGAATTTTTAATAGTTCTGACGTTTTCTTCTTGTTCCGCTAAATGTTTTTTTGCAAAATCTTTTTTTTCATATAATTCTATCAAATCATCATTATCCATAGAAAGTTTTGAGGATAGAGATTGAAGTTCTAATTGTAAATTTTCTAATTCAATAGACCATTGTGCTAAATTTTTATCAATTTTTTCATAATTTTCCCGTCTAAATTTGATTTCTAGACGTATAGATTGAATTTGATTTTTTATATTCAAAAATTCCAAATGGGTTTTGTTATATTGATTTTGTTGTTCATTAAAACGCTCATAAATAACTTGATATTGTTTATTTTGAAGTTCAAAATCTTCTTGTAAAACGGCTAATTCTTCTTGAATTGATTCATAGGATTGAGTATTTTTAATAACCTCTAATTTTAATTTTTGAAATTCTTTTTCTAATTCGGATTTTTGTAAATCGGATTTTTGAATAAATTCTTGAAGTTCTTTATGTTTAAATTCTAAAATGGAATAATTTTTTTGGGTTTTTAAAAGCTCTTGATTCGTTTCTTTGATTTGATTTTCTAATGATTTTAAAGGTAAATGGGTTAACTCTTTTTGAGTGGACTCAAGGTTTTGTTGTAATAATGAAAGTGTTTTTTCATTTTCTTGAATAGTGTTTTGTAAAATTTCTAAATCTTTTTTACGTCCAATTTTTTTTCCTTCAAAAAGCCCGATAGAACCACCCATCATTTGAAAATTTCCATAAACCCAACAACCATTTTTTTCAATATATTTGGCTAATGGATTAAGAGTTTTAATATCTACATGGTTATCAACAAAATATACGTTTTGAAATAAAAATTTTGATAAGGAATGGTATTTACTATCAAATTGAAGAATATCTAAAACTTTAACCATTTGTTTCTCTGAATTTGTTGAATTTGGAGTTAATAATTCTAAATATTTTTCAATTTCCTCTAAAATGAAAAATTGAGCTTTACCGATTTTTTTGTCTGTTAATAAATGAATTGCGTTAAACGCTTCTTCGTAATTTTGAACTACAAAATGATTTAAAAAAGGTTCTAAGTATAATTCCAAAGCAATTTTATATTCTTCCGGGCAACCAAAAATATCTGAAAGTAAAACTGGTTGATTTGCCCAATCTTTTTTCTTGATTAGAAATTTGATGGACTCAGAATATCCTTCTAAATTATCCACTAATGATTTGATAAGCTGGTATTCATTTTTCTTTTTTCCAATCAATAATTGAATTTCTTGGATTTGTTTTTTTTGAGTTTCTTGTAATTCTAAAAATTGTTGTTCTTTATTTTGGGTTTCAGTGAATAAATTTTGTAAATCGGTTAAAGAGTTTTCTAATTTTTGTATTTGATTTTTTTCGGTTTCTAACTGTTCAGAAAACACTGCTAATCCTGAATTTTTAGAATCTTTTTCTTCAAGATTTTTTTGAAGCTCTTTTTCTAAACTTTCTAATTTAATTTTTTGAATGGATAGATTTTTTTCAATTTGATTTAAGTAATTTTGTTTTTTCTGAATTTTTTCTGAGGATTCATCTATTTGAATTTTTCTAATTTTTACTTGATTTTTATCGTATTCAAGATTTTCTTCTAATTCTTGAAGAAAATATTCTAATTTATCGTAGTTTTCGTTATAAGTATCTAAATCGGATTCCAATTTTTCTAAATCGCTTTCAATCAATAATTTATTCATACTCTCCTTAGTGATAGAGTTTTTTAAACTTTCAATTTTTTCATTGAGAAATTTATTTTTTTCTTTTAAAAGATTTTTTTCTGCTTCTTGGTTTTGAATTTCTTCAGAAATAACATTGAGTTTTTTTTGCCGGCTTACTAAAAGTTCTTCTTGTAACAAAAGTTCTTTATGAAGTTCTTGAAGCATTGCTTCATATTGATAGATTTGAGTTTTTATTTCAAGTATTTGGTCATGAATTTGATTTTGTTTTAATTGTGTTTCACTTTCTTTGGTTTTGATAGCATGAGATTTTAAGTAAACATATTGAGAACTAACTATGCGATAGTGCTTTTTGAGTTCAAGGTATTTTTCTGCTTTTTTAGCTTGTTTTTCTAAATTTTTTAAATTTTTTTCAATTTCCTGTAATATATCTTCAATACGCACTAAATCTTGTTCCGTTGTTTCTAAACGTTTTAAAGTTTCTTTTTTACGAATTTTATATTTGGATATTCCAGCGGCTTCATCAAAAAGTTCTCTACGGGTATTATTTTTATCATTAAGAAGTTCATCAACCATTTTTAGCTCAATGATAGCATAAGAATCAGGACCTATTCCTGTATCCAAAAGAAGAGTATCAATATCTTTTAAGCGGCAAGGGACGTTATTTAAAAAATATTCTGAACCACCTTCTCTAAAAAGTTTACGGGTTATTGTTATAGAAGAAAATTCCGTAGGAAGTAAATTTTTTGTATTTTCAAAAGTTATAGATACTTCGGCTAAATTTGAACGTTTACGTTTTTCGTTTCCATTAAAAATTACTTCTTCCATTTTATCCGAACGCAAACTCTTTGTGCTTTGCTCGCCTAATACCCACCGAATAGCATCTATAATATTAGATTTTCCACATCCATTAGGTCCTACAATTCCTGTAATTCCTTTATCAAAGTATAATTTCGTTTTATCTGCAAAGCTCTTGAAACCTTGAAGTTCTAAACTTTTTAGTAGCATCTTAAAAAAGAGGTGCAAAGATAAAGATTTTAGCAATGCCTAAAAAAATTTTGTATTAAATATATGATTTTAAATATTTTAAAAAAATAATTTTACTCAAAAAATACCTTTAAATTCTTACACCTTAAAATAACTTTGTAATGTTTTGTATAATTTTTTGAATTCATTTTTTTATTGACAAAATGGATATTTTATATTATCTTTGTAAGTCAATTTTAAATTTTAAGTCTCATGAAAAAAGTAGTACTTTTAACAGCGATATGGCTAAACGTATTAAATGCTCTTGCTCAAAATGTAGGTATAGGCACTGCAGCGCCTGATGCTTCCGCAAGATTAGATGTATCCGATACACAACGTGGGATATTAATACCGAGGGTTGCATTAACCGCTAAAAACTTAGCAACGCCTGTAACCGGACCTGCAACGAGTTTATTGGTTTATAATACCGCAACCGCA
>CALLMJ010000140.1 GCA_938006875.1 uncultured Bacteroidia bacterium | reverse complement strand
TAATGCTTTTTTATATTCTTTTTTATTTTTATAAATTTTATATAAAATATTATATACATTGTTAAGTAATTGGTTTATTCCGGTATTTTCAGCAATAACTAAACCGCTATCTGCATAAACATATGCTAAATTAGTACTATCTAATTCGTTATATAATTTAGCAATATTAATATACATCGCTCCTTTACCATATAAATTATTTATTTCTCGGTATAATTCTAAGCTTTTAAAATATGATTCTAATGCTATACTCAATTTATTATCGTTACTATATATGTTTCCGATATTGGCGTATGAATTGGCGATTCCTGCTATATCATTTTTTAGTTTTCTAAGATTAATGCTTTTTAAATATGCCGATATAGCTTCATTGTTATTTCCTAAATTAGTTTGAACTATACCTATATTACTAAATGAGGTTGCAATTCCTATTGTATCTTTTATATTTTCTCTAATTAGTAAGCACTTATTAAAATACTCAAGAGCCTTATTATAATTTCCTTGTTTTTGATAGATAATTCCTAAGCTATTGGTAGTATTAGCTATTCCATTATTATCTTTTATTTCTTCAGAAATTTTTAAACTTTCATTTAGATAGTCAATGGCAGCATAATAATTTCCTTTTATAATATAACTTATACCTTTTAAATTAAGTGCATTTGCCAATTGTTTTTTATTATTTATTTTTTTAGCAAATAATTCTAATGTATCGGCATACATAAAAGCGGTATCAGGATATGTATTTAAATAGATATAACCAGTTATATCACTTAATGCTCGCATGCGAATACTATCTGATAGAGCGGTGTTTTTCCATATTTTTTCTAAGCTATCTTTTTTGTATTGTGCGATCAGATTATTGTTTAAACAATAATACAGTGAGAAAATTAACCATATACAATATATTTTCTTCATTCAAACCCTTAAAATTTTAATTATTATAAACTTTAAAAATAGAATAATTTTTCTGAGCTGCAAATACTTACACAGCTGTTTCTAAAAGCCCATGTATTTATTAATAATCTGTGAAAGATTTATAAAATTTTGTGAGAAGCAAGAATATAAGACCCTAATTTGTCATTAGAATTTGAAAATTCCAATGACGGTTGAGGCTATATGCAGTAAGGGATTACGGGCTATTAACCTGTCCACCGATACAAAATTTTATGCGGGGCAGAATGCTTGAATTACTACTGAAACCCTTATTGCATATAGCCTTTGTTACAAGCTGACCGTTTTTGTCTTCATTTTTTTGCTGCATATATTTCTGTCTGTGCGTTTGAAAAGGCAGGCTCTTTTGCAGGTTTTGGTTTTAGATTAGCCTGTGCAACCTGCAAATGTGCCTGACTTAGCGTTGGGCTTTCAATCTCGATAATTTTCTTCGCATTTATTTTTGAAGGCTTTTCTGTTATTTTGCTTTCGTTTTCAAGGACATCTTTTTCAATATCGGTTTCTTTTGGAATTAATTTTTTGTCAATTAATTTTACTCGTTCAAAATCAATATTTCTTAATGGATTCGGAATGATAAAGTATTTTGCAAGATTATTCCAATCTTTATCTCTGATTGTAACAATATCGTTCAAATAAAAACTTACCCAGCTTTCACCTAATTTGAAGTTAGGTAATGTTCTTTCAAGTTTTTGTCGAGATATTTCTACATATTTTTTGTCTAATTCAAATCCTATAAATCTTCTACCAAGTCGTTTCGCTGAAATAGCTGTCGTTCCAGTCCCAGAGAATGGGTCAAGTATAATATCATTTTCATCTGTAGTCATAAGAATTAATCTATCCATTAATTGAATAGGCAGCTGGCAAGGATGCGGGTCTCTTTTGGTATTATGTTTTATTCTGTGAATATCTGTCCAAACATCAGAAACCAAGGGGCCAAAAGGATGTAATCCATCTTTCTTTCCGCCATAATCTTTGAGCAGATGACCAAATTTTCTATCGCGTTTGTGCGGATGGCGCAGCTCGTATATTTTTGCACCTTTTGCTTCTTTTGTGTAAAATAGTATTCCATAATGAGCTGGTTGTAAAGATTTTCCCATTGGTGCAGTTGGAGCATCCCATGCTATCCAATGTTTGAAATGAGCCAATTTGTTTAAATAAGTCGCGTAGTAAGTTAACCATTTAGGTATATTATGTAAAAAAATAGAACCGGTGGGCTTTGTAACTCTAACCATTTCTGAAATCCACTTTTCACACCAATCCAGATACTCTTGAAATTCAAGGCTATCTTCATAACTCGTGTAATTTTTCTTTAAATTAAATGGGGGATCAGCAAATGTTACATCCACCGAATTATCCGGTATATTTTTGAATAATTCCAGGCAGTCGCCTTGTAGAATTTTATTGATGTATTTGTCTATCATGGTTTTAATTTTTCAATTAACAATCGTTCAAATCTTTTTAATTCATCTTTATGAAAAGTAAAAACATCCTCATAAGCCGCTACCATTCTTTTTAAATCCCCTTTTCTGACATACCAACCAATTCCATCAACAAATCCAATGAAAGATGCTTTAGGGTAATGCTTTTTTATAAATTTATCTATGGAAATTTCCGTTTTGGATTTATCGCCTTGTCCCGAAGATGTTGTTGCTAAGAAAGAGCTTTCTGCAATTATCACTGGATTCTTTTTGTTTGGAATAATAAAGTCCATTGTCCGTTTGTTATCAGGAGCATTAGTGATAAGTTCATTTAAATCGCCCGTTTCATAAGTAATTCCAAGTCGATCTAAAATTTCAGCAATAACTGTTTCCGGATTATTCTCTTTCTTTCCTGAATAACTGCCCTTTTCTTTATAGCGAATGAGCGTGTCAATTAATTCAGGAATTTCAAACTTTAGTTTAGAAATGCTTAACTTTTTTAATTCAAAGAGTGGAATGGTATTCGCTAAAAATGGTATTGATGCACCTTCAAAGAAAATATTTACAAGACCTTTTCTGAAATATTCATTTTCCTGTATATGCTTTAATATCGTGTTGTCAGACCACTCTTGAATGTTATCGGGGCTTGTTGCGTTATACCATTTTTCTTTATAAACAAGTTTGTTTAGTTCAGGGTTATCAACTATGCGAATTATTGTTGTTAATCTTTTTAAGTATTCATTTGAGAAACCAGTTAATGCTAATAATGCTTTTAATCCATTCTCTTTTTCTGTCAAAAGCCATTCAAAAATTTCTTTCTTTAAACCTTCTGTTTCAACTCTGTTTTTTACAATCAATAGAGTTTCTTTTAATGAATTGATATATCCCTCGTAATTTTCTTCAAACTTTGAGTTGAAGAAATAAAATGTATTTTTCTGTATTACAGTTAAAAATTTGTCATCTACACTTTTTGCCATATTATTGCTTTTGAAAAATTAGTACATATTCTTCTTTCATTGTGTTTCTCATTCCTTTTATTGGCTTTAAAATACTTTTAACTAAAGGCATATCATATTTTTTAGCCGAATTAATTACTGTTTCTTCTAATCTAATCCCGCCTGTTTGATTAGTATTTGAACCAATTATTAAAACAAAATATTTTCTCTTTTTCAAAACCTTAGAAACCTGCAAACAAAAAGTATCCATATCAGCAAAATAATTTTCAAGTTTTTCTTTTTTTGTTTTTCCTTTTAACCCAATTAATCTTTTCTTTAACTCGTTCGTATCGTAACCCAAAAATTCTAATTGGTCTTTGTCGTTCTCAACATAATCAATAGCAAAGGAATATGGTGGAGATGTTATTACACAATCAACAGAATTGTTTTCGAGCTTAATATTTAAAGCATCCGAATCTGATAAAATATCAAGATTGCCGATTTTACTTTGATCAAAATACTGATTAGATAAAAATGATTTTACAGTTTCAATATATCTTGGTAAAACCTTGTCAAATAATTGTTCGTGATTTGATTTTACAACCCTTTTTGAGTAACCCAAAGCATCTAAAAATGCCAAGAACGCAAGATTGTATATTTTGATTTTATTATAATCATCTATTTTAGTTATTCTCTTTAGTACATCCCCTTGATTGAAAAAATCATACAATTTTTTGTTTTCAATTTTTGTTTGTTCTAATAATTTCAGGTCAATGGTCAGAGCCTCATACTTTGTTTTAATCATGAATTGACAAAAAGGACTAACATCAATCGCCTTGGAGTTAATTCCCATTAAAGCTGCTTCGACATTTGTTGTGCCACTACCAGCCATTGGGTCTAAAATAGTTTCACCATTTTGTATGTTTAAAATATTTATTATTCCTTTTATTAATTGCGGATGAAATTTCCCACGATAAGGGAATAATCCATGAGTGGCGTATCCCGTAGAAAATTGTCCTTCTTCAAAATATGCCTGTGTTGCCGATGACCTGCCGGCATGAATTTTTTCTGAATTATTTGAATACAATAAATAGTGCTTTGAGAATTTATTTTCTATTGACTTTATGTATGCTGTTCTTTCCAAAAGTTGTTCTCTTGGTAAATTCTTAAATTCCAGATAAGCAAGTTCCAGTTCAAATAATTCATTAATACCTGGAAGAAGTTCAACCGCCTTGCCAAATGCTTCATTTATAATAGATTCTGTGTTAAAGATATCATTCATTATCTTACAAAAATATTGAAAAAAAACGAGGATTCATTAGTATTTACTCTCTTTTTGGTGTGAAGGAAAATGAAGGCTCTTTTGGCTGCGAAGCGGTCGCCTGTGTGTATGGGCAGCCAAATGTACCTGAATGTGTGTCGGTAATTTTCATTTTCTTCTTTGTCTTTATGCAGCAAAAATTTTATTGTTATTGTGTAGATGTTTCTTTTTTCGGCTTGCTTGTAACAAATTCAATTACGCAAAGGTAACAAATTATCCAAATTTTAATATCTTAGATTCGTAAATACATAAAAAATAGCAAGACATTATGCAATATGGCGTCAATACTTCCAATAAATATATTATTACGAAACTGTTTCGTTGTAAATCTTACTACCTAAAAATATTCTAAATAAAAGAATAAAAGAAATCT
>CALLMJ010000139.1 GCA_938006875.1 uncultured Bacteroidia bacterium | reverse complement strand
GAAGAAAATCGTTTGAAACTATTAGAAACTGCAAAATTTCTAAAATCTCAGAATTATGATACTCAAACGATAATCAATATTACAGGCTTGTCTGAACACGAAATTGATAAATTGTGATTCTACTTAAAAAATCTCCTCTGCATTATACTATTTTCTACTTCTGATACAGAGTCTAATAAAAAAGTTTATAAAACTTTTTCATTAGGAAGGCTTAAACGTATTTTTCACTTTTTATCACCAAATACTTACAATTCTAAATGCCCACGGTGTATAACTTTTTAAAAAGTCATACTCTCCATAAACTCTGTAATAAAAACCTATACCTAAAAATCTTAAACTACTAATTTGCTTAGCAATTTTTTCAGGGAATAGATTAAACAAAGCCATGCCCACCTCGGCATATCCTTTCTCCAAAGTATAAGTTTCGTATTCCAAAGGAATTATAGATATGGAAGACTTTCCGTAATATCCTTGACCCAAAATCACTAAATCAGGGGAATATTTTTTTGATGGGAAATTAGGATTATTAAAAGCATGTTTTAGTTCTAATTGAATTTGGTTTTCTGCTGTAAAAATATAAAATGGAAGAGTATTAAATGTATGGTTATCAGAAACATAGGAAGGTTTTCCAATGGTTCTTAAAACAGAATAACGACTCAAATGTTCATTATTCATAATTTTAGAAGCGACTAACCAAATATTAAGTTTTCCAAATTTATGAAAGTTTAATTTTTGTTGATAACCTAAAAATAAAGTTTGATGTTCATTTTTAGAATCTAACAATTGTAATCCTTTTCTGAATTCTGCCCAGAATAAAGGACCTTTGTTTTCTTGAATAAATAGTTTCCCATTATAACGAGTTAATTTTTCATAGGGAGCATAACGTAATCTTACAACAGCCTCAGCAAAATTTTGAGTTTGAGTTTGAAAACTTGGTTGAACTTGTTCATAAATTCCTTTTAATTCAACGTTCAAGTTGTTAATAATAGGAAAGTAGAGACTTGCTGAATAATGTTTATAATATTCCCAATTTTTGATATAAAAATCACGAATCGTTAAATTATAGGGATTATATTGATAAAGCCATTGAAAATTTCTTAATTCATAACGTATAGCAGAACCTAACTCTCTTGCAGAATTTTCATAATTAAAATGTAAACGAAATTCTTTATTTTTAAAAGGAAAAATTTGAGAAAAAACACCATATTTCCATTTTTTGTCACCAAATCCATAACCTGTCCAAGCTCCTAAATTGAAAATATTACTAATTTTTTCGTTAGTTTGTAGTCCTATACCTACTCGAGATTTTTCTAACCAATTGTAAGTATAAATACGTTTTAAATCTAAATCCAAGTATTTAGTACCTATTAACCCTTGTTGTAATTTATTGATTTGCCTTACTAACATAGCTAATTTAGCTTTTTCACCCAGACTATCAATTTTGATGTAAGTGTTTTGTTCTTTTTCTGATAAAGGTTGGATACGTTGTTCTTCTAATACTTTTTCAGTTAATTGGGATGCTGATTGGTCCACTTCCAGTTCTATATTAGAAAATTCTTTATTTTTTAAGTTAGGTTGGAGGTTTATATCTTTCAAAAAGGATTCCACGTTTAAAATTAAACGGCTTTTCTGAGTAGATTCTTTTTCATCAGCTTGAGAAGAGGAAGTATAAATATTTAATAAAATACTAGTATTTAATTGGCTAGGAAACCAAAATGTATCATTCAATTGTTCGTATAACTGTTGAATTTTAATGTCTTTAGCGAAAGTAAAATCTTCAGGGATATCCATATTGGCTATAATTGAAACCAAATGATAATATCGGGTATGAACTTTTAAATTTCCTCTAAAACCAAATTTATTTTTTCTTGGATAAAATTGAATACTAATAATAGAATCCTGCCCAACGAACAAAGTATCTTTTATTTCATATTCGTAATGATTAAGAGCCGTTGAAGCGATAGGAGATAAATTTTCTATTCCTAAAACCTTGACCCAATTATCATAAAAAGATAAATCTTGAAAATCTGTGGGAGAAAAAGGAATTACCATACCTGGCAAACCACTCATTTTTGAGGCTTTTACCACTTCGTTTGATTTATTAGGTCTTTTATACTTTCTTTCTGTTACCGTTTCCCAAAGAAAAAAATCCGATTTTGAAAAAAAACCTTGATATTGTTTATCAACTCTTTCTTGATTTTCTGGATAACTTTTCATTTTATTATAGGAAGTATAAGTAAACTGTTCTAAATTCATAGGATTATTTCTTGCAGAATTTTGTTGAATAAGTCTTATGTAACGATATGCAGGGTTGTCTTTAGAGGTAATGGTTATACCTTGAATCTCAATATTTTTTTCTTTCAGTAATACTTTTTCAATATTTTTTAATTCACTCCCTTTGAAAATTTGAGTTTCATAACCTAAATATGAAAATTTAACTTTATCTTCTAAATCAGCTTGAATTTTAAAATATCCATTCAAATCAGAAAGCACTGCAATATTTTTATTCAAATTTTGAATACTGCCAAAAGGTAAAGGCTCTAGGGTTTGTGCATCTAAAAGTTTTCCTTGAATAGTCTGAGAATACAACTTATTCAAAAAAAATAAATTAAAAATAACTACACCAAAAAAGTAAGAATAAGAAAATCTCATGAATACAAAAGTAATAAAGAGTGAATGTGATAGCAATAAAATTTTTATAAAAGGACAGAATTGAAAATAAAAATTCTGTTATTTTAAAAGTTGAACTTACTAAATTTTATAAATCCACATTGCTGAGTTCATTAGCACGTTTTAAGGCTTTCATGGCTCCTTCAATAATACTTTCACTAACATGATTTTGTTCAAAATGATTTAATGCAACTTCTGTGGTTCCGCCTTTTGAAGCCACTTTATTAATCCATTCTTCAAAATTGAGATTATGATTCTGATGTAAATGAATAGAACCAATAAAGGTCTGAAAAACTAATAATTCAGCTTCTTTTTGGGAAAAACCCATTTTTTGTGCAGCTTCCACTAAAGCATTTAAAAAATAAAATACATAAGCTGGACCAGAACCCGAAATCGCTGTTGCTGCATCAATTAAATCTTCATTTTCAACAAATAAAGTTTTTCCTGTTGTGCTTAATAAATTTTCTATATAATAAGTTTCAATTTTAGGGATATTTTCTGACTGGCTATAAACAATCATTCCTTCACCCAAAAGAGAAGGTAAATTAGGCATAGCTCTAAAAATTCTTTCCACTTTTAATTTATCTTTTAACGTTTGTATTTTAATACCCGCCATAAAAGATAAAATAATTTGTTGAGGACATAAATGCGGTAGTAATTCAGTGAACATTCCATTTGCATCTTGAGGCTTCACCGCCAAGATAATTAAATCATAAGTTTCAATTTTTTCGTAATGATTTTGTACTTTTCCCATTTCTAATTGCTTAATATACGCAATCTGACGCGGTTCTTTTTCTATAATCAGTAAATTTTGAGTATCTACAATTCCTGATTGAATTAACGATTTTCCAAACAATAATCCTATATTACCTCCTCCAATAATACAAATTTTTATAGTGGTTTTCATAACACGAAATTAAGATTCTTTTTCTTTATTTCATAATTTTTGTTGAATATTTAAAAAGTTAAGGATAAAATTTTAGATGTTAATAAATGGAAAAATTTTTTTAAACAAAAATGATATAGTGAAAAACAAATTTCTTAAATTCGCATTACTTTTTAATTTAGAATTTTTATGAATCATATTAAAGTTTTTACAGATGCATCTATAAAATTAAGAAAATTATTCAAAAATGATGATAATTTTAGCTCATCATTACACTTGCTTGCAAGGTATTTAGGTTATAAAATTGAAAATTACGAATTCGATAGTGACAAAGAAGAACAAAAAGTAGTTAAAGATTTAACCAGTGACTGGTTAATCAGCATTGATAATCTTAAAAAAGAAAAATTTTCTGATGAAAATATTATTGAGGTACTAACAGCTTATAATGAAATTTTTGATTTTAATAATGATGACGATGATTATGAAGACGATGATGAAGATTACGATGATGAAGATGAAGATTACGATGATGAAGATGAAGAAGATGACGATTAAGATGTAAAGAAGAAAATGAGATAATCATAATTTGTTTTAAATCAAATCTTAAACTTTTAAAAGTACTAAATGCGTAATTATATAAAAAACTTTGTATTTTTGCGACGATTTACAAAGTAATGAAAAATATTGTTTTATTTGGACCTCCGGGAGCTGGTAAAGGTACACAGTCTGAAAATATTATAAAAAAATACCAATTGGTTCATCTTTCAACCGGTGATATGTTAAGAAATGAAATGAAAAACCAAACTGAATTAGGTCTAAAAGCTAAAACATTGATTGACCAAGGTCTTTTAGTTCCTGATGAAGTGGTTATTGGTATGATAAAAAATCAAATTAATCATAATTTATCAGTAAAAGGATTTATTTTTGATGGTTTCCCTAGAACGGTTGCTCAAGCAGAAGCACTAGATAAAATGCTTTCGGAAATAAATTTATCTATTCATTCTATGATTGCCTTAGAAGTCCCTTTTGAAACCTTAAAACAACGTCTTTTACAAAGAGCAAAAGAATTAAATCGTACTGATGATACAGAAGAAGTAATTGAAAAACGCATTCAAGAGTACAACTCTAAAACTCTTCCTGTTGCTGACTATTATAAAAACCAAAATAAATTACATTCTGTACAAGGAGTAGGTACTGTTGAAGAAGTTTTTGAAAGAATAGAAAAAGTACTTCAAGCATGAATTACTTAATCAAGCAAGCTTTAATTACTAATGAAGGGAAAACATTTGTATGTGATATTCTAATTAAAAATGGAAGAATAGAAAAAATTGCTTCTGGTATTGATGTAAAATACAAAATTCAAGAAATCGATGCTGATGGATTATGGTTACTGCCCGGTGTGATTGATGACCAAGTGCATTTTAGAGAGCCCGGTTTAACTCACAAAGCAGATTTATCAACAGAATCTAAAGCCGCTATTGCAGGAGGTACTACTTCTTTTATGGAAATGCCTAACACCAAACCCCCTACTTTAACTCAAGAATTACTTGAACAAAAATATCAAATAGCTTCTCAAAAATCTTTTGCCAATTATTCCTTTTTTATGGGAGTTTCTAATGATAATTTAGACGAAGTTTTAAAAACTAATCCCAAAAAGGTTTGTGGTATAAAAGTTTTTATGGGATCCTCTACCGGAAATATGCTAGTAGATAATGAAAAAACTCTTGAAAAACTTTTTGCCAATAGTCACATGTTGATTGCCACACATTGCGAAGACGAAGCTACCGTTAAAAATAATTTAGAATTTTATCAAAAAAAATATGGAAATCAATTATCTGCTGAGCATCATCCTTTAATCAGAAGTCATGAAGCTTGTTATTTATCTTCGTCAAAAGCAGCTGCATTAGCCCAAAAACATCAAACCCGTTTACATATTTTACATATTTCAACAGCAAAAGAAATTGAACTTTTTGATAACCAAACACCCTTAGAAAAGAAAAAAATTACTTCTGAAATCTGTATTCATCACTTAGCTTTTAATGACCAAGACTATAAAACTAAAGGAAATTTTATCAAATGGAATCCCGCTGTAAAAACAGAAGAAGACCAAAAAGCCCTATGGAAAGCTGTATTAGAAGGATATTTTGATGTTGCGGCAACAGATCATGCTCCTCATACCTTTGAAGAAAAATCTTTACCTTATTCAGATGCTCCTTCTGGAGGTCCTTTGGTGCAACATAGTCTTTTATATTGGTTACATCAAGTGAATAATCATAAAATTTCCATTGAAAAAGTTGTACAATTAACTTCTCATAATCCTGCAATTTTATTTAGAATGGTGGATAGAGGATTTATTCGTGAAGGATACTGGGCTGATTTAGTGCTTGTGAACCCCCATCAAAAACATACAGTGTCTAAAGATAACTTGCATTATAAATGCGGCTGGTCTCCTTTTGAAGGTTTTACTTTTGATGCTTCTATTGATATTACTTTTTTAAATGGACAAATGGCTTACAGTAAAGGACAATTTTTTGATATTATAGGTCAAAGATTGGAGTTTTTTGTTTAGTTTTTTCTTTAAGAATTTGGGTGTGCCCGTTCGCTTCGTTGCGAATTTGCATTCTTCATGCTCAATTAAAAGCCCTGCTTATTAATTTTACCTTAAATTTTCCTATTTTTGCAAAATGAAGTACGCAAATCTTCTGGAAGAAGAAATCAAAAACCGTGTAGCCAAAGAATATTTCTGGCTTTACGATT
>CALLMJ010000138.1 GCA_938006875.1 uncultured Bacteroidia bacterium | reverse complement strand
GGATTTTCATCAATTAATGCACGAATGCTATTCAATGCATTAAATAAAAAGTGAGGATTTAATTGATTTTTGAGATGGTTAAATTCAATTTCTTTAAGAGCAGTAACCAATTCTACTTTTTCATTGATGCTTTTTTTGTGTAAGATATATAAGTGATACGTTAAAAACCAAACAGCAATATACTTTGACCAGTTAAAAAAATAACTTAAAAACATTGCAGTTTGAATTTGCATAAAATAATTAGAAAACATCCATTGGTCTAATGGAATGTTAATTATTGCCATAATGATAGTACAAAAAAACATGGCTATAATTGCTCTCGGAATTAATGCTATTAAATTCAAATTTAACCAGCCTAAGCGAATAGCAATGCTTCTATAAATATGTGTCAAAATTATACCTAAAAAAAAATTAAATAATGAATTGAGTAAAATTTTAGAGTAATCCTGTGAAATAATGGTATAAGTAATGGATTCATATAACATAAATAAAGACCAAATACCGGCCTGAAAAATTAGGTAATAATTTTCTTGTTTAATTTTCATAAATTTACTGGATTTTATCTTTTACTTTTTGGGTACTTTGTATTCTTTTTCTAATTTTATCAGCGTTAGTTAAATCTCTATTTCTTTGATACATTTTTTCTAATTCTAATAGTGCATCTAATCCATTGGGATAAACCTGTAAAGCTTCTATCAAATATTTTTCAGCATCTTTATAGTTTCTTAAGTCACTGAAAACTTTACCTAGGTTGAGTAAAATAAAATAATCCAAAGGATTTTTATGATAGATTTCCAGCAAAGATTTTGCAGCAAATTCTAATGATTTTATACTACCATCGCTACTATTCAAAGTCCATAATATAGATTTTAATTTGGCTTGAACTTGATTAGGTTGTAATTCATAAGCCTTGTTATAGTAAATGATTGCACTTTTATAATCCTTTTGGTTTTCGTAAACTTCAGCTAACAAAATATTCCACCAAACTTTTTCTTGCAAATTGGTAGGTTTAAATTGTTGAAGTATTTCAAAGGCTTTATTCCATTTTTGTTGATGAATATAAAACTTAACGGCTTCTAAAGAAGGATTTTGAAATCCCATTTTTTGAATAGTATCTAAATAAATGGAATTTGAATTACGAGTTTCATAGTAATTCCAATAAGCTCTTGCTTGAATATCCTTGGAAATAGAAGTTTGAGTTTGACAAAAAAGTTGAATCTCTTGAATGAATTTTGGATTTAAAGATTTTTGTTCATTTTTAATTATACGAATAAAATGGTCAGTAAATTGCACATGAGGAATATCAGAAGTACTGGATCGGTTTAAATGGCATTGAACACAATTTTGAGTGTTTTTATTTTCATTTTTTAGAGAACATTTTTTTTGATGAGGTTCTGAATGACATTTAAAGCATGCTTGTAGGGATAGCGATAAATCTGTAGGTTGGTGAGCGTTATGACAAGTCGTGCAAGTCATTTTACTTTTTTGAAAACAAGCAGATTTTTTTAAACGTTCTGCATGAGAAGCAATTCCAAATTCTTGGTTATTAGAAATTTCTGTTGTAAAAACATCATAAATTTGAGTTAGGTGCAGTCCGGGTCTAAAATCTTGAAATCTTTTACCATTTCGAGTTACAACAATACCTTGTAAATGACATTGTTGGCATATATCTAACTGTTTATCAATAGTTAAATGTTTAGGATTTACAATAGAATAATCAATTTCTCCTTTCCCTATATCTACCATTAAATCTTTTTCCATATTCTTTACGTGTATTTCCCCAGGACCATGACAACGTTCGCAATCAATACTTTGAGCAATTTTTTGAAAATGATTAATAGTTCCTTCACTAAAAGGGCTATAACCATTATGACAGTGAATACATTCTTCTCCAAGAGGCCTTCTAAATCCTGAATTAAAACCTTCATGATAACCGGGTGATAAGTCCCACATTTTTTTATGGGAATACCATGTAATTGGAGCTTCATATAAAAAACCATTATTTTCAACAATATAAGAACGGGTTTGCCTTCCTGAACCTACTATCCATTCAATTTTCCATAAATGAGAAAATACAGTATCATTTTTTTCATTCAACCGAAATTCATTAATAAATAAATCATTCTGAATTAAAATGGGTTGATAATAAAGCTGAGAGTAACTGTCATAAACAATGACTTTATCAAAATTCTCAATCCATGGTTGAGAACCAGGTTTATAAAAAGAATGCCCCATACCACTTTTTACAAATTCTTGGTAAATTTCTTCGTGACATTTTTGGCAATTCTCTTTTCCAATGTATTGAATTTCTAATGTTAAATTTTGAAAATATCTATGAGTATTACATGAATGAAAGTTGTAAAATATTAAAATAGCAATAAATACGCCCAAAAAACTATAAGTAAAAATTAATTTGATTTTCATAAGCTATTTTTTTGAAACTTTTTTTGGTAATCATCGTAAAAGTACATAAATTTGTGAAATAAACGCTGAAATAAATCTTTTTAAACTTAACTTATGAGTAGCAGTATTATTTTTCTTGCACTTTCAATCTTTTCATTAGGATTAAATTATATCCTGATTCAATTCTCTAAACAACTTGGAACCGTTTCTTTAAGAAATGACGGTCAGGATCGTTGGGATAATAGTAGAAAACCCATTATAGGAGGATTAAGTTTTTATATTGGTTTTTTGATTTCTGCAATTATTGCTTTATATTATGCCAATATTCCTATTAGTGAACAAAAAGATTTTATGGCTTTATTGCTAATCACAACAATAGGTTTTTTTGTTGGAATCGTTGATGATGCTTTAACTACTAAACCTTTATTAAAGTTCTCTGGTCAAACATTAATAGGAATTTTAATTGTAGCATTTGGATATGAAATTCAATTGTTTAAAAATATTTATATAGATGCTCCTCTTACTATATTTTGGACAGTAGGTTGTTTAAATTCTATTAACATGTTAGATAATATGGATGGGATTACAGGGAGTGTATCCTTTTCAATATTGGCTGCAATCCTTGGTGTTATACTAATCAATCCGATATTTACAAACTTTGATTTTTATTTAATTATAGGAATATTAGGTACTTTAGCTGGTTTTTTAGTGTTAAATTGGAATCCAAGTAAATTATATATGGGTGACACAGGCTCACAATTTTTAGGGGCTTTATTAGCATTTTTAGGTGCAAAATATTTGTGGAATTTACCTACAACAGACGGCGAACTTATTTTCACACGTCAAATTTTAGTAGCTGTACTCATATTTTTAGCTCCTATTATTGATTCGACTTTTGTTACAGTTGCAAGAATTAGAAGAGGTCAATCACCTTTTGTTGGTGGGAGAGATCATACCACACATCATTTTGCTTATCTTGGAATACCTATCAAAATAATACCCTTATTTTATATGATGATTACAGGTTTATCTGCATTGCTTGTATATTCTTCTTTTACTGTTGCAGAACATTGGTCACATTATTATACAGCCATGTTTGTAACTTATATTATTGCAATGTATGGATTGTTTTTATTATTTTATCAAATGGGTCTAAAAGCCAAAAAAATGAAAGAGTCAACTCCTCAAACTCCTATCGTTATTCAAAAAATTGAAAATTCCATTGAAAAAGAATTAGCTAATCAAAATTGAGAATTCTTTTTATTCATCAATATTTCTGTCCTCCCAACGGATATGGAAATAATCGTTCCTATGAAATAGCAAAATATTGGGTTCAAGAAGGGAATGAAGTTATTATGCTAACTTCATCAGCTCATTTTCCAAAGAATCATCCTATCCATCATAAAAATTCTCACTTTGAAGATATTGACGGAATACAAACTTATATTTTAAATGTACCCTATTCGCACTATTTTGGATTTATTAAAAGGATATTAGCATTCCTAAAGTTTTATTTCAAGTCCTATCAACTCATAAAAAAAATAGAAAAGACTGATTTAATATATGCCTCATCAACACCTCCAAGTGTAGGTGAATTAGGGAGAATTTGGTCAAAAAAATGGGATGTACCATTAATATTTGAAACTGTTGATGTATGGCCAGATGTTCCTGAACAAATGAAAATTCTTAATAATCAATGGATATTAAAATATTTACATACCAAAGTAGAAAAAATATATGAACATTCAAGTAAAATTATTGCTTTATCACCAGATATGAAAAGACAAATTATTGAACATCATGTTTCTGAAAGCAAAATTTATGTTTCTTATAACGGCACTAATACTGATTATTTTTATCCAATCCCGAAAAATAACAAAATTCCAAAAGTCATTTACGCTGGTGCAGTAGGAAAAGTAAATGATGTTTCTAATTTTATTGAAGCCGCAAAATCATTAGAAAATCAAGCTGATTTTATCTTAATAGGAAATGGAAATGAAGCACTAAAAATTCAAAAAATTATTCAAAAATTAAAACCACTAAGTTTAACTTGGAATACTTGGATACCTAAAAATGAAGTGCATCCGTACATTGCTAGTTGCGATATTGGAGTTTCAACAATTGCAAATTATAAAGTATTAGAAGCTAATTCCGCTAATAAATTTTATGACTACTTAGCATGCGGTTTACCAGTTGTAAATAACTATGAAGGCTGGCAAAAAGAATTTTTAATGGAAAATAATTGTGGGTTAAGTTCAAAACTTGGAAATCTAAAAGAATTTATACAGAATCTAGAATATTTAATTGGAAATCCGATCGTAAGAAACCAAATGAGCCTAAAAGCAAGAAATGTTGCTGTAAGCAATTTTCATAGAAAAGATTTAGCTTTAGATTTATTAAGGATAATTAAAGAACATATATAAAATAAATACCTAGCATTCATAATAAATTTTGTATAAATATAGAGTCAAATATTACATTTAGAATCAATGATCGATGAGGAATATAAGAGTAAAAAAAATAAAGAGCTAAGGGGCGGCAACCTACTCTCCCACCAATTACGGCAGTACCATCGGCGACGTTGGGCTTAACTTCTCTGTTCGGAATGGGAAGAGGTGTTCACCAACGCTTTAGCTACCCTTAGCTCTTTTAA
>CALLMJ010000137.1 GCA_938006875.1 uncultured Bacteroidia bacterium | reverse complement strand
TACAAAACATTATAAATGCTATGCCGAGTACAACCCAAGCTGTTGCACCTTCTACTACTATCGGACCTTGTCCTATAAAAGTAGGAATTTGCAAAGATGGTGTAAGAGCCATAGAAACCCAAATCCTTAATGATACGCAATTGAACGCAGAAGAAAAAGTCATTTTACTTATGGGTGCAAGCGTAGCAAGGCATAGTTATGCGTACTGGACAATGGTATGGAAAGATACAAATGATGCGTGGTGGGAATTGGGGGACGCAAGTAAACAAAATCCTGAGGACGTAGCGAAAGCGGATGTGAAAGGCTTAGTTAGAGGAGGATTGTGGGGTTTTGCCTTTGGGAGTTTAGGAGGTCCAGCAGGTTCAGCGGGTGGCGCTGTATTCGGAGGTATGGCAGGATCAACAATTTCTTCAGGTGTTGAAGTCATAAGTCAAATTTTGTCATATTTTTAACAGTTGAAAATCAAATCATTATGAAAAATATAGGATTGAAATTAGTTTTTTGGGCTTTTCTAATAATATTTACAACTGAGTTAGGTTTTTCTTATTTATCAGAAATGCCATTTGATGGTAATATTTGGAGTTTCTTAATCAAAACATTCTGTATGAGTGTAGTATTTATTTTTTTGTTACTTAATTTTCTAGTCCGCCCCCTGACAATGAAAAACTTAGCTAAAATAGGGTTAAAAATAGAAGATTATGACTGGTCTGCAGAGCAAAATTTGAAACTGCCTAATACTACACAAAATTGGGATAAACTCAAAAAAATCATTCCAAAATTAGGATTTCAACTTATCAAAAATGATGAAAATAACCTAATTTTTGAAAGCAAGTTGAATTATCAATCATGGGGTGGTTATCTATTAGTTAATACGGACAATCAAGATATTGTTGTTACAAGTCGTCCAAAGTTTAAATTTAATTTCGTGGACTATGGTTTGAATAAAGTAATTATTGAAACGTTAAAAAAAGAACTACAACTTACATAAATATAAACAACTGAATGACTCTTCACCGCAGATAAGCATAAAGTTTTTCTGCGTCTTTATTTTTTGGGATACCATAATGAAGTCGTTCATGATAAGAAAACAACAAAAATTAACATTTTTTATAAATTTTTCTCTTGACACGTTTTTTTTTTGTTTTGCAAGCATATTTTTTAACGATTTAATATTTAAAGATATGCAAACATTCCGTTTTCATTTCAGAAAAATAACGCTTACAGCGTTCATGATGTTAGGAGTAGCCAGCTTGGGCTGGTTGGTAAGTTGTAACAAAGAGGCAGGTGTAGAACCCCAAAAAGAACTAGTAGGAGAAAACGTAACTATAAAAAACTTTAAAAGCGAGGAGTACTTAACTTTTGATGCAGTAAAAGCAATGTTAGAAGGTAAGGGGACACTAAAAAAAGCACCAGCAGGTTATAAATCTATTTATCCCGTCTCTGATAACTATGATATATGGGTTTTCAACGAAACCTCAACTGGTAAAATACATGAAATTTATGCGTATAAAGATCTAGAAACCCTGAAACAAGTTGCTAATCAAGTCTGTGATAAAAAATTTACTAATGACGGAGGAGTAATTTGCTGTGATGACGAAGGAAGTGAATGCCATATAATAGTGGATGAATGTGGTAACGTATGTATTATCTTATGTTTAGCTTAGATTATATTAAGAGAGTTTTGGTTTGGACTCTCTTGATATTAAATTTTATTAGTCAAGGTAGTTGCCAATCCACAAAAAATCTTGTTATTCACTCTTATGAATTAAAACTTGAAAAAACATGGGTATTAGAGAATCATGATAAAATAATTCCTCAGTTAATTCAATATAAAGATAACTTTTTTTGGTGTTATAACCAAACAAAACAAAAGATTTATCAATATGATTTGCATAATCAAAAACTTATTCAAGAAATCGATTTGAAAGATTTCTTACCTTTGAAATTTGCAAGCATGGTTGTTCAAGGATACTATCCCCTTGATACCAATCATTTATTATTAATTTTGAATGGTGGAAATGAACCTCATTATTTTCATGATAGTTTAATCGTTTTAATTGATTTACAAAATCAAAATTATAGACATCTATCCATTGATAGTTTATTAGTAACCAATATAAGAAATCCCATCAAAAAAAATAATCATTTTTGGTTTTTGTTAAGTTCTAATACTAGTCAGCTATTATCAAGAAATCAATTACTTTTTCCTTTGAAGAGTTTTGGGGGAGAACTGGGAGATACTTTGTGGAACGAAAATAAAGATAAAGATCATCTTTTTGTATATAACATTGAAAAGCAAAAAGTTGTTAAAAATATACCTTTTGAATACCCTTCGAAATTAGGGGAATACTATCCCAGAGATTTTACTAAATTTTCAACTTGTTGGATAAATGCAAACTTAATAGCAATAGCTTTTCAACATACTTCATCGGTTTACTTTTATGATTTTCAAACTCATCAGTATAAAAGTTTAGAATTTAAAAGCTATTTAATAGAAAAAATCCCAGGTAGTGCTGAGTATTTACCTTATATTCAAAGAAAAAATGATGATATAACCTTAGCAAAATATATGGCTATAGGATTTCAACCCAATCGTAATTATTTGTATCGTTTCGTAAGACATCCTGCACCAAGTGAAAATGTAAAAAAATCGGTTTATTCGTTACTGTTATTTAACATGAAAACGCATCAAATTCATGAAAACATACTACCTTACTATATGAATCCACATCTTTTTATTCCCTATCAAAATGGATTTTTAACTTTTGATGAAAAAAATAGCAATATACAAGAAGGTAAATGGTCATTCTCTTATTATAAAATCAATCATACTCACAAAAAAAAATCTATTGAATTTCAAGCAGTTATTGATAGTTTATATCAAAGTTATCTTATTCCCGAAGATTTTAAAAAATATTACAAAGAGGTTTTTCAAAAACCTTTGGTAGAAGGAAATTATTTGTTAGTGCCATTGGAAAGAAGTTGCCCTTCTTATTTACTCGGCTTAATCAAAAAACTAGAAAATGAAAAATCAAAATGGTGTCCATCTTCTTTGAAAATTATTTTAATAGGTTCCGAATTTATCTTGAAAGAAAATTTTAAAAATCTTCAAATACCTTATCCTTCAGACTGCTACTTAATAGATTATGAGAACAAATTTCATGATTACCTGTTACCATTTACCAATTTCCGTTTAATTACTATTGACGAAAACGAACAAATCATTGACGACAGAATCCTTAATCCCAAAGATTTACCTCTCATCGAAAAATTAATCAATTCCTTAAATTAACATTTTTTATAAATTTTCCTCTTGACATGTATATTTTTTTTTTTGCTTTGCAAGCATATTTTTTAACCATTTAATATTTAAAGATATGCAAACATTCCATTTCCATTTCAGAAAAGTAACGCTTACAGCGTTCATGATGTTTGCAGTAGCCAGCTTGGGCTGGATAGTTAGTTGTAACAAAGAACAAACAAAGCCCGAACTCACTGAACAACAAAAGTTTGAGGAGTATGTAAAGCAAGGTAAGGATTTGAGTTATG
>CALLMJ010000136.1 GCA_938006875.1 uncultured Bacteroidia bacterium | reverse complement strand
AGAAGGGGTAGTTCTACGTTACGGTTTTCAAGATGGATAACGTTTTTTTTGAGCAGTACGGTTAAAAACTTCTTAGCTACTTCGTTGTTATCCATTAAGTATTTAAATGCCCAATCGTATAAAGGGTTAAGGATACGCATAATTCTTTTCTGCAAAGATAATTTGGTTTTCTTTAAGTTAAATACATTGTAAATGAAGTTTATTTAAATTTTGGTCAGGAATTCATCGATTCAAACATTATTTGTCAAATGCTGAAAACTCAATTTCTATCATATTTCACCCACTGGGGATATAGTAAAACTCAAATTTTTGAGCTTAATGACAATGATATTTTGTGTGATAATACTTCTTCATATATTTTTGGAATGCAGTTTTTTTACATTCTTTTTTTTAACCTATTTAATGAAAGATTAAAAGCTTTTGGAAAAAGTGAAAAAAAGATTGCTATATTTGCATTTTTATTTTCAATGAAAAAAATTCAAATGGTAGATTTGGGTTCACAATATCAAAGAATCCAAAATGAAATAGACGAAGCAGTTATAGAAGTTATTCGCTCGTCCGCTTTTATAAATGGTCCTGCTGTCAAAAGATTTTCAGAAAAATTATCTCAATTTTTAAAGGTAAAACATGTAATTCCTTGTGCAAATGGAACAGATGCTTTGCAAATTGCTTTAATGGCATTAGATTTAGAACCTGGTTCTGAAGTTATTACATCAGATTTTACTTTTATATCTACTGCTGAAGTCATTGCTTTATTAAATTTAAAACCTGTTTTAGTAGATGTTTTACCTGATACATTTAATATTGACCCTCAAGCAATTAGGAAAGCTATTACTCCCAAAACTAAAGTAATAATTCCTGTTCATCTTTATGGTCAGACTGCTAACATGGACGAAATTATGGAAATATCAAAAGAATTTAATCTTTTTGTTATAGAGGATGCAGCTCAATCTATTGGTTCTCAATATTTTTCTAATGATGGGTATACTTATTATTCAGGCACTATGGGTCATATAGGATGTACCTCTTTTTTTCCAAGTAAAAATCTTGGTGCTTATGGAGATGGAGGTGCAATTTTTACTAACAATGATGTTTTAGCAGAAAAATTATCTATGATTGCAAACCATGGTATGAAAGTACGTTATTACCATGATGTAATTGGTGTTAATTCAAGATTAGATACCATTCAAGCCGCAATTTTAGAGGTAAAATTAAAATATTTAAACGAGTATAATGAACGCAGAAACCAAGCTGCTCAATTTTATGATAAAAAATTTACGAACCATCCTCAAATTATAATTCCTTGTAGAGACCCAAAATCCACCCATGTTTTTCATCAATATACCATAAAAGTACCCGCAGAACATAGAAATTCCTTACAAAAATATTTAAATGAAAAAGAAATACCCGCGATGCTTTATTATCCTGTTCCTTTCCATCGACAAAATGCATATCAATGTTATGGATATCAGGAAGAAAATTTTCCTGTTAGCAATCATTTAGCAGAAGTTGTTCTTTCGTTACCTATGCACTCTGAATTATCCGAAGATCAATTAGAATATATCACAGAAACCCTTTTAGAATATTTCAAAATAAAAAGTTAATGAGTTACTTTGTTCATGAGTCTTCTTATGTTGATGAAGGAGCCAAAATAGGAGAAGGTACGAAGATATGGCATTTTTGTCATATAATGTCTCCAAGTGAAATCGGAAAAAATTGTAATTTAGGACAGAATGTGGTTATCTCCCCACAAGTAATTTTAGGGAACAATGTAAAAATTCAAAACAATGTTTCTGTTTATTCAGGAGTAATTTGTGAAGACGATGTATTTTTAGGTCCATCTTGTGTTTTTACCAATGTAAAAAATCCACGTGCAGAGGTAAATAGAAGAAATCAGTATGAAAAAACGTTATTGAAAAAGGGAGTTACAATTGGAGCAAACTCCACAATAGTTTGTGGTATTACTTTGGAAGAATATGTATTTGTTGGCGCGGGTGCAGTAGTAACAAAATCCTTCCCTGCTTTTGCTTTGATTTATGGAAATCCGGCTGAACAAAAAGGCTGGATGAGTAAACATGGTCATAAACTAAAATTCAATTCAGAAGGATTAGCCACTTGTCCAGATTCAGGTATAATTTATAAATTTGAAAAAGGAAAAGTATATATTTTGAAATAGTAATTTTTGATATGTCCTTACTATGAATCTATTTGAGTTCATTTTGACTACTTTGTGTCAGCTATAAATTTTGACCATTCATAATTTTAACCTTTTGCAACATACCTTAAAATATTATTTCTTAAATGTGCTCGCTCCATCAAATATAATCCTTGATTTTAATTCCCAACATTGTTTCTATTTGTTCATCAGTAAAATTAGATAATTTTAGACTTTTAATTGCATTAATAATTTTGCTTTTTTCCTCTTCCGCTCTTTTCTTTTCTTCCTCTAATAATCGTTCTTTTTCCTCTAATTCCTTCTTACTTTCCTCTAACGCTTTTAGGTATTTCTTCTCTTTATCCTCAAACATCGCATTTACTGTTCGCCATGCTTCTTGCTCCGTCTCT
>CALLMJ010000135.1 GCA_938006875.1 uncultured Bacteroidia bacterium | reverse complement strand
AAATGAGGAATTAAGGGTAAAATTTGCTCTAATGCCTTACTTTTTCCACCTGGGTATCTTAATGGGCTTTTTATCATTGTCTTATCCTTTTTTCAAAGTTACTAAAAATCCGTTTGTATTGGCTTCTTCAAACAAGGTTTTTAGAAAATTTTTTTGGGTTTCATTTAGTTTGTTCTTTGTACAAAATATTTCAAATTCCGTCTTACTCACAGTTGAATTGAGTTCGGATTTGAGTTTTGAAGAAGTCAAAAGCAAAACAGGAATTACATTTTTAGGTGTGCCATTTACTTCCGTATTTTTCAAATTGGTGTATAAAATCATTTTCAGTAAGCCGTCTTTGATGTCGCTTTTACTTGGTAAAATACTTGATTTTGAGTGCTTTCCTTCTAGCAAATAGATTTCTTTTTTCTCTATTCGTATTTCATCAACTGTCAGAAAATATTGTCCGCCCAAATAGTTTGTAATCGTAATTTTTGCCTTTGTCAAAGTGGCTAAGGCTTCTTTGGGTTGTATGGTTACAAACGGAAAAGGCTTGGCGAAGGCGTGGATTTAATAGCACCACACTTTAAACGAGTACAAAGGCAAATAAAAAGCACTTCACTACAAATTAGTACGTTTGCCCCGTTTTTCGCCAAACCAATGTTGCCTGCCGTTTTTTGTTTTCTCACGCCCAAAAGTCAATCAAGTTTTTGATGGCTTCTTGGAAAAGTTTAGGGGCTTTGATGCCCAAAATGAGTTCTCCGTTTTCGTTGAGCAAAAAACCAATTTCTATTTCAATAATCTCTTTTTCTTTGCTACCGTAAAGGACAACAGTTCTCAAAATTTTGAATTTGGGGTAATACTTTTTGATGTAATTTTGCTCAATAAAATCGTAATTCGCCAATTCTGCAATGCCTTGTGAACGAAATTTATACTTTTTGCCTTCAATGTTTATTACTTCGCTACGCCCAAAGTCTATCAAAATCAGGTCGGGAATGTGAATAATTTGGTCTTTGTCGCCTGCCTTGTATTTTTCTCTGTCTTTATATTTTGCCAACGGAATAGCATCACCTTCTTTGGTAATAAAATAGCCTTTTTCGCTACCTGCGTGGTTTTCAAAAATGGAATAGCCTTGCGTAAAATTTTCTACTACCAAATGAATAAAAATTGTTCCTAATTTTTCGCCTTCGGTATCGTACTCCCAATAATTTACATTCAATTCTGCTTGTGGAACTTCCAAACCTTGCAAAGAAATGTCTAATTTGTTGGCTATTTGGATAAATTTATTGGTTTTTCCTACGTGCTTCTGTTCTAATCCGTGCTGTGTAATTTCTAATTTTTTTGTCCAACCCAATTTGCGTAAAACTGCACAAATGATACTCAAAGCCCCAATATTTGGGTCGTGAGAAAGTCCGCCACTTTTATAAAGTCTGCCCGAAATTTGAATTTTATTGCTTGATTTGGCGAGCAAAATCGGTACATTTCCCGCAGGTGCTTTTCGCATATTTGCCTTAAAATCAATAATTTCGTCTATGCTTTCAAAAGGTTTGAAAATGTTTTCGTCTAATTTTTTGCCCAAAATCTCTACTCCTAATGTCAATAAAAGCCTTGTGCCAAAAATATAGGTTTCTGTTGGTTTTTCCTTTTGCTCTACTTGCAAATTGTAAAGCATTATCATTCTTACATTTGGGTAGTAATTTTTGATAAATACAAACTTGCTACAACGCTGATAAACTCCTGTATTTCGGCTTTCTTTGTCGTCTGTTTTGGTTTCTTCTATGGCGTAAATGGGCGTATCGGCTTGTGTGGGTTCAGTTTCTTGGTAGAAAACTAAAAAATCTGTAAAACTTGAATTGCCTGAAACAGTTTTGATAAAAACTTTATCTACCTTGTTGCACCGAAACCCCGTTACTTCGTAAGTGAAAGTAAATTTGTCATTTTCCAAAATAGGCAAAATCCGCAGACTATCTATGAAACACGCAAAACCGTAATCTTTCGCAAATTTTTGAAAGATAGTTGTCAAGACTTCTTTTTACGATTCGTCGTTTAACTGTTTTATAAGATCTGCATACTTCGTTCCTTTTGGAATAGGCTCTAATTTTCCTGATTTTAAGGCTTCTTCATACGTTTTTGGGACATTTTTAAATCCCTTTTCAAGAATTTTCAAATTCTGTTTTGTCAATTTTACTTTCATAACTACAAAAATGATTTGAATTGTTGAGATGCTACTTGATGATTATAAAGTTTTTCAACGTAATCATAATCAAAAAACTTTACTCTGTCTTTGATGCTAATAAATGCTGTTTTTGCTATTTCAGTATTAAATTTTTCAAGTTTACTTTGCGGTGCAATAATCATCATATCAGTCATAAAATCTTGTAATTCAACAAATTTTATCAAACTATCACGCACATCTGTTGTATTTTCAACTTCTATAACTCGTTTTGGAAATTGTCTTTCATTAAACCAAACCACATCAATATAACGCACTGATTTATTGACAATATTTTCAAAAGTAAATAAAGGAACTTCTTTTTGAGTAGTAATTTCGTCTAAACGTTTTGTCAAAAATTTTCCGCTTTTATCAGGGCAAAATGTCTTATATCCCAACATATTACCAACTTCAATTAACATTCCTTGTATGTAAGAATGGGTAATGATATTTTCCTGCTCAACTGTTTTGCTAACATTTGGGTTATACTCGTCAGGAAGTTTGTCTAAATGGCTTTTTAATCCATAAAGCCCTGGACGCAACTTGAAGAACCTATCATCTCTTTGCACTCTTTCGTTAATTGTTTTATGTGGTGTGATACCTTTAAACTTTTTGAATTTAGGTGCTGTTTGATAAATTTGTTTCAAAGTAGCAATGTATCCAAGTTCAATTATTGCCATTTCCATCGCTTCCGACCAAGTTGGTTCTTTCAATTCAGACATATTTTGTACGTAAATTTAGTTGAGTTAATCACTTCCACACTTGCACTTTTTTCACGCACCAAAGTTTGATAATTGGAATTACTATAATTGGCACGTAAATAATTGACTTTCAAATAATTATTCTTGTTTAGCCAATTTTGTAGAATTTCATTTTCTTTGCCTTTGTGTTCCAACACATTAGACAAAGCAAAACGAATATTTCGTTGATGTAGGTTTTCCAAAATTGATAACAATTTACATTCTTGGGTTTCATTCCAACCTGTAAAACCACGTTTGCCGTCATTGTAAGTGCCTAAACTAATCAAATAAGGGGGGTCGTAATAGACAAAATCGTTTTCTGTTAACTGCGAAAAGTCAAATTTTTCAAAATCAAAACAAGTAAATTGAACATTTATAGCCTGAATTTTACGCACAAATTGAATTAAATTTGTACGCATTGTGTCGTTAAAACTGCTTCTTTCACGCCCAAAAGGATTGTTAAATTCGTGGGAATTGTTAAAACGGATTTGATGATTAAACGAAAAAGCTACTAAAACAAACAAATCCAAAGGATTTTTATGTATGTTGTAATGCTCACGCAGTTTTTTGTAGCCTTCTTCGTTTGTCAAAGACAATTCAAAAGTAATAATTTGATTATCAATGTGTTGTAAAATTTCTGAAAGGCTATACTTTTGAAATTCTTGGTACATTGCTACCAAAAATTTCAAGTTGTCATTAAAAATTACTTTTTCTGCTTTCACATTCAAACCCACATT
>CALLMJ010000134.1 GCA_938006875.1 uncultured Bacteroidia bacterium | reverse complement strand
TCTATTTCATAAAAATATTTTTTTAAGTTTTCATTTTGAATTTTTATTTGTTTAATCAAATCCATATTATAGATGTTTAATTCATTTTCAATAGTTTCTTTTTCAAATAGTTTCTTTTTTAATTTTGAGTGTAAAAAATCTAATTTTTTTAAATCTTCTTGAATTTTTAATTCAATTTCATGATTATCGTTTTCTAAATTCTTAATACTTTCTTGAACAAAAAGAATATTTTTGAGAACTTGCAAATCTTTTAAATGAGTTTCTAAACCATTGATAAATTCAGACTGACTTTCTAATTTTTCAAGCTCTTCAAGTTTTAATTGAAGAGTTGAAGTTAATTGATTTAAAATAATTGAGTTGTCATTGATTTTTTGTTCTGTTACTTTAATATCATTGTGTAAACGATTTTTTTCGTTATAAAGATCTTTAAAATTAATATAAATTCTTTCTTGCTTTAAAGTTTCATTTTTTAAATGAAGGAATTTGTCTTGATTTAGTATATGGTCATTAAACTTGTTTTGAATTTGATTGAATTCTTCAAAATTTTTGAATATAGTTTCTTTATTTTTTAATTCTAACTGTTTTTTTTCTAATTCAACTATTAATTTATCAATTTCAAAAATAATATTTTGATTTTCATTTTCTAAATTTTCTATGATTTCAAGGTTTACATTATCGTATTGTGCTAAAATGGCATTTTTTTCTTTGATAAGATTCTCTAAATTCTTTTTAAAAACGTTAATTTTTTCAGGAATAGTAATTTCAGGGATACCCAGGTATTCTTTAAGGATACCGTAATAATCCTCTTCAATTAGAAGATTTTGATAAGTTCCTTGTGGAATAATTACAGTTTTGATGAATTTTTTATAATCTAAATTGATTAAATTTTGTATTTCATTTTTTATTGCAGTAATATTATCATGAACCAGAGACCTGTTTTTATAAAGGCTAGCTTTTTTTCCATTTTTATAACGCTTAATAATACAATAGATATCATTTTGATGCTTAAAATGAAATTCTACATATAATTCATTTTTTCCTAAACTGATAAGCTCTTCATGGTTTAATCCTCTATAATTTGAATCAAACAATGCAAAGCAAATGGCGTCTAAAATGGAGGATTTACCAGATCCTATAGGTCCAAAAATTCCAAATACATTATCTTGTATGAGTAAATCAAAATCAATTTCGGTTTTATTTTTATAGGAAAGAAAACCTTCTAAAATTAATTTTTTAGGGATCATTTGATTATAAAATTATCTGCACTTTGGTATGCTGGAAAATTATTACGATAATAATCTAAACTTTGTTTTTTTAAAGTTGTTGTTATAATACATTCAGTTCCTTCATTGAAAGACATAGTTTTGCCTTCAAAATCATATATAGCACTGCAACCATTATATTCAATATTATAACCATCAATTCCGATACGGTTTACTCCAATTGTATAACATTGGTTTTCAATAGCTCTTGCTTTTAAAAGAGCGTTCCAGTGTTCTATGCGAGTTTTTGGCCAGTTAGCTACATAAATGCTTATATCATATCCATTACCAAAATTTAATAAATTCCTAGACCAAACAGGAAAACGCAAATCAAAGCAGATTAAAGGAAGAATTCTCCAATATTTATATTCTAATATAGTTTTGTTTTCTCCGGGTTGATAATAATCATGTTCTTTAGCAATCGTAAATAAATGTCGTTTATCATAATAAAAAATTTGTCCATCAGGATAAACTGCATACAACCTATTGAAATAGAAACCATTTTCAAAGCAAATTACAGAACCCATAAATAATGCATTAAATTTTTTTGACCAACATTTTAAGTGATTCAAAGTTTTTTCAATATTATCTTTAAATAAATAGTTTTCTTTGGTAAATCCTGATGTAAACATTTCAGGAAGCACGAATATATCAAATTCTTTTTGGTGTTTAGATAAAGCATTCTCAATTTTTTCTAAATTTTTGTCGGGTTCGTGCCAAACAATATCCATTTGATAAATCGCAATTTTTAAATCCATTAGTCTTAATTATTATTCAAAATTATATAAAAATAAAAAAAACATCAAAAAATTTTTAATGTTAAAACATTAGATATATATTTGCTTCATGAACTTTCTAATTCATCTGCTAATCATACTTATTCCTTTACATTCCTATTGTCAAAATGATGCTTATGAGTTGCTAAATAAAGCTCAATTATCAAAAAGTGATCCAGACAAAGCCCTTGAATTGTTAGCTATGGCTCAAAAATTATTTTTGATGTCAGGAAATAAAAATGGTTTATTAGAAGTAGAAAATTTAAAAATAACTATTTATATTATAAAAGGGCACAAACAAAATACTTATTTGGCATTAAAAGAATTAGAAAAACTTTCAACTGAACTTAACAATGTTCAAAAAAAACTTGTTTCTTACAAAAATTTATTTGAATTTTTTATTGATTTAGAAATGTATGATTCTGCTTTAGTTTATAATGAAAAAATCAAATATTTAGGCGAAAAACACGGACTCTCTGAGGATATAACTAATGTTAATGGTTATTTAGGTGGATTTTATAGTAAATTAAAAAAATATGATACTGCTAAGGAATATTTTCTAAAATCTTTAAAACTCAAAGCGGATAAGAATAAAACCTCTTTGTTTAGTGATTTAGGAAATACCTATTATTACCTTCAAAATTACGATAGTGCTTTTTATTACTATAATCTTGCTAATGAGCAGGCAAAAAAATTTCAAGATACTTTGGGTATTGCTTATACCTTGAATAATATCGGACTTTATTATAAAGCAAAACGAAACTATGAACAAGCTCTTAATTTATTTAACGAGTCCATTTATTATTATGAAATTCTCAATAACCGCTATGGAATCATTAATACAAACAGTAATATAGCTCAAGTTTTGTTTTTACAAAATCAATATCAAGATGCTATCAATATCGCAAGCCAGTATTTGCAAGAAGCAAAAGAAAACGAAAGATTTGAACTAGTAAGTGAATTATCCAAAGTACTTGCAGAGTCTTATGAAAATTTAAAAAATTTCGAGAAGTGTGTTACTTATTATAAAGAATATATTGCTTCCAAAGATACTTTGTTTCAATCTAAATTTAAAATGCTTAACTCTGATTATGATTATAAATTCAGAATTCTTGAAAGTGATAAAAAAGATGAAATAGATGATGATTCCTTCAATTATTGGATTATAATTTGTGTTATTTCTATTTTGATTAATGTTATTATAGTTTTATTTGTTTATGTTTTATATAAAAAAAATCCTGATATTTGGTCTAATTTTTTTAAGTCATAATTTTTTTTTCGTATTTGCTCAACCTAATTTAGATGATAATTTTGAATGGAATAAAATATTCCTTAGAACGCCAATTGATAGCATTGCTAATTTAAAATTTTTAAAAAATCAAAATTTTCTTCAAGTTTATGTACATAATCAGGAAATCAAAAATTTTGAAGGAATTGAAATAGAACAAGTACGTTATTTTTTTTATGAAAAGAAATTGCATTCAATAGTTATCAAAACAAAAGAAAATGCCGAACAAGCAGAATTATTATTAGGTTGGTTAAAATTAATGTTTGGAGAAGGCAAGCAATTTGGATTTGCCCCAAGGTATAATTGGAAAGGAAAAAAAGTTGAAATTTTTTATGATAAAAATATTATAACTCACCAAGTTGAATGGAAAATTTTTGATATTTCACTTCAAAAAGAATACGAAAAAATATATAAAAAACTTTAATACTTTATAAGTCTGCAAAACTTATCTTAAATTTGTGTTCTCATTTTGGTTCTTAATGAATTCAAAAACTTTTTTTTATTTCTTTTTAGCTACACTTTTTTGGGGGTTAAATTTTCATTTCGGTAAATTAGCCTTAAAAGTCATTTCACCCAATTCTATTTCTTTTTATAGATTTTTATTTTCTGCGATTGGTCTTATTACGATTTTTTCATTTTATGAAAAATGGAATTGGGATTTTATTTTGAAAAATCTTAAGTATTTTTTTATTCTATCGATAGTTGGAATATTTATGTATAACAATTTATTTTATGTAGCTATGCAATATACATCTGCAGTAAATGCCTCATTAATTGTTGCTTTTAATCCTGTAATTACAACCTTTATAATGTTTGTTGCTTTTCAAAAAAGCATTTCAAAATTTCAGATTATTGGTATGATTATCAGTTTATTCGGGGTTTTTACTATTATCTCTAAATGGGACTATGAAATTATCAAAAATTTAAAATTTTCTTCTGGGGATTTACTAATGCTGCTTGTTACTTCTACTTTTGTGTTTTATAATATTTTTGTAAAACGTTGGTTTTCAAATACATCAGCATTATTAATTTCTAATATGATTACCTTATTATCCTTACCTTTTTTTGGTTTAGCTTTTTATTTTGATAACCAAGCTTTAAGTTTTTTTAAAATGAACAACTATCAATTAATATTACTCCTTTCTATTGCTTTTGGTGGTTCTGTATTTGGTTCAATTTTATGGAATAAAGCATTAAAAAGCGTTAGTCCAGAAGTAGGTGCTGTTTTTGTCAATTTTATACCTTTATTTGCAATTCTTACAGCTCCTTTTTTTGGCGAAAATCCTACATTAATTCAGTTAATGGGTGGTCTTTTAATTATTATTGGAGTTTTAATAGTAAATTTTGGGAAAAAATGGTTAGAAATATGGGTTCTTAAAAGAATTTAAAAAATAATTTGCTTTTATATAAAAATTAGTTTTATCTTTGAACTATAAATCAAATCAACTCATGGAATTAAGAGAATTTTCATCTTTTCAACAAGTTTACAAAGAATATTCCTCAAAACATTTAGATTGTTATATTGCTCAAGAGGAATTTGAAGCGTTGGTTTTATCCACTCCAATGTTTATGGTTGCAAAGGCAGATGGTCATTTAGCCGCTTCAGAAATTTCTACAATTACTGAAGAAATTTTAAAAATGTATTCCAACAGTGAAGATTTACCATTAGAATCTGAGAATCAAGAAAGTACAGAAGAATTCAACTACTTCTTAAATGACTTTGACCATTGGAAAGATAAACTTTTACAAGTTCTAAAAGAATATATTGCACAAGATACTGAAAAACAAAGGCTTACTTTAATTATGATGGAAGCAGTTGCTAATGCTCACCATCATAATCCTGTTACTGCAATTCAATTAGTTTTAAATGATCACACCCATTCTGATATTATAGATGGTCATGAAGATTTAACAACATCAGTTAAGAATATGTCAGAAATAGAAAAAAATACTATTAAAGAAATTGCTCAAAAATTAGGTTTATATAATAACCCTGCTTTACAAAGAGATCTTAGTAGATTCAACTAATAATTTTTATACCAAAATAGCATGATTTTTTGATTTTCTTAATTTCAGTGAATAGTAATCACAATTTTGTGCCTATATAATTACATGCTAAATTTCTTAAAGATTTAGCCTTGGTAGGCTTTTTATAACTATAAAATTGCCCTTAATTGAATACGCCCTGAATGAATGGGGGGAGTGAATTTGTTCCACCGACCATCATAGACTATATTTAATTCTAATGTTTTACTTAAAAACCAAGATAAAAACATATTCATTGTCAAGTTATTACCAGGCTGTAAACTTTCTAATAATTCAAAACGAGCCGTTGGAGTAGGGCTACCATTTAATTGGATATTCCAATATTCCGCTTTGTAGTTCAATGTATTTTTACCGTAAATGTTGATTTTATTGTCTGTAATAATTTTGAAAATTTGTGTTTTTGCGTTATATTTAATGTCTAATAAATGAACTTGATTTTTATTTTTATAATCTATACCCAACGACGACCTAAAAGTCGCTTTAAAGGGAATTACTAACATGGGTTGAATATTCCATGAATAAATTTTAAAATTTCTATCTTCAAAAAATTGACTTTCAAGCATTTTAAAACTATTTTGTAAAGTATTTTCTATGCTTAATTTTTTATAAAAATTCCATCTTTGTTTACTAATCCATTGTTTATTGGATGTAAAGTCTGTCCCAGAATTTAAAAATTGGCGATTTTGATTGATTTGATAAGAAAAAAGCAAATCACCTTTTTTATTGTTTCTCCAAAAAACGATATCTTGCTTGAATAAAAATAAAGATGAAACCAGAGATGTATCCTTAGAATTTAAGTTTTTAAAGAAGAATTCTTGAATTTTATTATTTTCAGGAGCATGTTTTTGTTCTCGTCTTATATTTGTGTATAAATTGATTTGCCTCAAAAAACTTTTAAAACCTATTGATTTTCTATCAAAAAATTGATTAAAATCAATACGATTTTGGAATTGTAAATGATTGGAAATAACTGGAAAAAGTTGAAGGGTAGGTAAGAAAAAACGCATAAAATTTGCCGTAATTGGGTTCGTGGATAATTGAAATTCATTAAGTTCTTGAATTCCATTTTGATTGACATCAAACCATTCATATTCCCCAAGCCCCGGATTCACTTCAATAAATACCATTTGCCTACGAGCAACTTTTTCTGTTAAAATTTCATAAAAAAACTGGCTTTGAATAAACCTTTTTGAGCTTGAATAAGAAGTCTGAAAATTATTGGTTATGGTTACTTGATTTTGAAGATTTTGTTCATAGAATAAGGAATCTAAAACTTTGAAATTTCTATAATTAAATGTATTTTGTAAACTTAAAAAGGAATTAGGATTCCATTGAAATTTATTTCCAAATGTGTTTGCTTGACTTTTATTGAGAAATTGAGTTTTGAAAAATTCCTGTTCTCTTCTATAATTATAATTAAACTCAAATTGGAATTTTTCTGATTGGAATTGAATATAGGGTTTCAAATCTTGAAAAGCAAAAGAACCTAAACCTTTATCAATTTCTGAAGTATCACTTTTTACTTTTTTATCTTCTATCCATATTTCTGTACCTAAACGAATTTTTTGAATATTCTTAAAAATATTTCCGTTATGGCGTGTCCATGTAGAAAACCCATTCGGTTCTTTAGAATAAGCATGAAATAATTGATAACTTCCTAATAACCAAAGACTATCACTTTGTAAGTTCAACTGATTTTTAACTCCATAAAATTCATTAACAAATCTTCCTCCTAAATTATAACGAAATGAAAATTTAGAATTTTGAAGAGAAAAAATATTTTCTGCAACTCTTTCAACTTGAGGTCGTTGATTTTCATTAAAATTCCATTCTCGTCCATATTCTACGGGATTAATACGGTCAATATTTTGATAACGAATCCCCAAATATCTTGTAATGATTTGATTTTGAATTTTTGTATTGCCTATTTGAATATCTTTAAAATGAAAGTTTAAATTCATAGCAAAATCTCGATTATCTTTATCATCTTTATTGGATAAACGATTCTTATCAAAATTGGAAACTGCAGTTTCACTTATAATCTTAAACTTAGAATTTACTTCATATTCAATAATTAAGTCATTGACAGTGTTCGATTTAGGAACAGGAATTATTTTTACAGGCATATAGCTTCCTTTGGGTTTTTGATTTTCATCAACCCCTACAAACTTAAAAATATTTCCATTAATCAAAGCCTGTTCTTGAATATACAGACCTTTTTTTTCTCCTACATAAGCAAAAGTTACTTGAAATATAGCTATATTAGAATCGGTTGAATAAAAGAAAAATTCTGGAAAATAAATATTATTTAAAGTGGTGTCCCTTTTAGCATAACGAATTTTATTAGAAACCCAACCCACAGAATCGCCTCCAAAAATAAATGCTGAATCAGGATTATCTCCGGCATTTTGCAGAGCTCTTCTTTCTTTATCACTCAAAACAAAATCTGTTGTGACATTCGGATTATCTGCTTCACGAACTTGTGAAAACTTAAATTTTATTTGATTATTGATTTGATAATGAACATTAAAACCCGATAAAGAACGACCATAATTTCTATCAGCATATTCAAAATCTACAACAATTCTATGCGAAGAATTAATAGGAAACTTAGAAGTAAAAGTCAATTCTCCAGAATTATATTCAATAATATATTCTTTACCGCGAGTCATTAATTTACCGTTCACAAAAACTTTTTCTGAACCCGCCAAAACAATTACAAACCTTTCATTGTTTTTTCCTGTCAAACGATACGGACCTTGTTTTGCTTCTTCTCCTTGAAAACTTATAGAATTAAACTTACCTTTAGCAGCCGAAAAAAATACAGAACTTTGAGTTTTTTTACCTTTAAAATCTCCTTGAAAGCCCAAACTATTTCTATAATAATTCGCAAAACGAGAATCTTTTTTTTGTAATTCAATATCCCCCAAAGTAAGATATTTATTTTTGTGTTTCAGTTGAATAAAAACTTTATCAAAATCGGTGAGTTGTTCGGTTGTTCCTGAGGGTTGTATAGGAATATTTTCATCTGTAATTCCCGCAACAATAGAAATATCATCTCCTAAATCTCCTTTTAACTGCAAACGAAAAGTTGAATTCACAGACAAATCTCGGTTTGTTCCAACTGTGATACCTCTTGCAAGGACACCAGATTTATCCAATTTACTTTGCGAAAAAGGGTCATAAGGCAAATTTTCTACCATAAATGTATCCCTATAGTACATATCTTCAAGGTAAGGATTGTTTTTGTTAAGGCTATCCAAATTTGTTTTACTCGGTATTTTATAACCTAAATCGTTTTGAATATTTATATCAAAATATTGATAATTAATGAATAATGTATCAAAAGGTTGAGTGAAGAAGAGTTTACCTTGAAAATAATCAATACTATCAGGTAGATAATTTAATTGAACGCTTTCTGGAATTATATTTTTGTTCAGTAAAATAACTGAATTATAAACGGTTATTGTATCTTTTTTAGAAATTACTTGAGCATAAATGCTCAAAAATTGCAAGCCGAGAAGAAAAAACAGGAGAACTCTCAAACACATTTTAAAGCAAATAATTATAAGAGTGTTCCCCTCATGCTGGGCATTCGGGTCGGGCTGTTGTTTACACTGGGCTTGCCGAAGTGGGTTATACTTTGTTTCAGAATATCGGTAAGCTCAATATAAGACGATTCTTTGGTATGTTCATACTTCGCAACCAAAGGTAGTGCCAGCTCGTGTTCAGTGAGTATCATCAATTTGTGCTCTTCACATTCATCACGCTTACCTTCAATTATAAACTTATGTAGTCTTTCCCTCTTCATTCAACTTGGCTTTTTATCCATTCATAATAGGATTGATTAATTTTTCCATCATTTAAATTTAAAATACAGGGTACCTCATACTTATGATTATTCTCAATAAATTTTAATAAATCATCAGCTTTATCATCTATGGTCTTTATAATCATTATAACCTCATCACTATTTTCTATTTTTCCATTCCACGAATAAATCGATTGAACATTCTGAATAACATTACAACAGCCAGCCAATTTATTATTTATCAAAAGATTAGCCATATTAACAGCAGAGGAATAGTCAGGAAAGGTAACGTAAAAAACACTGAGTTTATTTTCCATAGTACAAATTTAAACAAGATTTCTTTCATATCCACAATCAAAAATTATCAAAATTTTATTGTGAAAAAAATAAAATGCTTCTAATTCACTTCAAATAAATAAAATTTTAAATTTGATTTTCAAATATTTACTTATAAAATTCACAAAGGCTTAAAAAGAAAAATTAAAAATGTTCATAATCAGTGAATTATTAAAATTTGGCAAAATCTAATTTTGCAATTAGAAAATAGGGTAGAATGAAAAAATACGCACTAACACTTATGATTTTAGCTGGTAGTTTAACCACTTACATATCATATAAGTATTCTGAATCAAAAATTGAAAGGTCTAATATCAATCATAATGTATTATCTAATACTCCTACAAAATTGGTTAATCAGGAAGAAAATTTATGGACAAAAAATATTGATTCAGAAAATGAAAAAATTGTTGAAGCCAAAAAAAGAATTCAAAAAAAATTTGAAGAGTTACCCGATAATCAAAATGAATTAAAAGAAAAAAAAGTTTCGGTTAATAGTCAAAAAAACATAACAGTTCAAAATCTTAATACATACAGTTCAAAAAAGGAAACTACATTTATATTGGAATATGAAACTTTAGAAAAGGTTGAAGATGCTTTAAAAGTTTCTGTATTATATCAAAACAAACTATTCACTAAAAATAAAAATGTTAAGTATAATAAAATAGAATCTACTATAACAAAAAAAAATATTTCAGAACTACAATTCGTTAATAACAACGTAATCAAAGAAATATATGCAGATAGTTTTGTTGAAAAACAAGAATTTTTAATCAGTAATCAAAAAGAAAATTATATTATAGGAAAAAAGGGAACAATGTTAATTTTCCCACCTAATATTTTCCTTAATAGTAAAGGAATGATTGAAAATGAAAATATTTTAATTCAACTGCAGGAGTTTAACACAAAATCTGAAATTTTACTTTCTGGCTTTTATACACAAAATATACATGAAATTTTTGATACAGAAGGAATCATTTCAGTAAAAGCATTTAAAAATGGAGAAGAATTAACAGTTAATCCCTCTAAAAAATTTTTAATATGCTTAAAAACTGATAATGAAGATAATAACTATTATTTATTCAATCAAAATCTAAATAATGAATGGCAACAAATTGCGGAACAAGATAAAAATTTAATTCCTTTACCATTGGAAATATTAAATTTACATAACGTTTTTGGTAATACTTATGATAAATCAATTATAGCTACAAAAGCTTTTGCAAAAAGGTATGAATACTATTCCAATCATGCTCAAACTTATAAAAAGGCAATAACAGGCATTTATTTAAGTTCAATTAAAGAACCTTTATATAAAGCTGATGAAAATGTACTTTTATATTTAAGAGATGTGAAAGCTGATAAACAAATAATACAACAGTTTGAAAAGTTCTATCAAGAAAAATTAGGTCAAGTTGTAAATTTTGCTAATGTATTTTATACACCTGAAAATTCATTATCTGATCAATTTGAACAAAATGGAAATTCAAGATTAGAAGCAGAAAGAATGGCTCAATATTTTTTAGTTAGAAAAGGATACCAAGAATGGTTTAGAAATAATCCAACAGACAAATTCTTTGCTAATAAAATTTATAAAGTTTCTAAATTAGGTACTTTTTCTAGCATGAAATTTCAAAAAAATTTAGATACCTTTACCTCTGTACATTGTAACACCTTGGACGGTATAAATCTTGAAAAATGCTCCATTTACTTTATTAACGATAAAACAAAATCTATATCAAAATTAGCAGTGGATAAAGAAAACAAGTTATATATTCCTCATAATTTTCAAAAAGGAAATATTATGATTTTAGATAGAGTTGAAAATCAAAATTACATGGCTATGTTGGAAGTTACTGAAAGTAATACTGAAATAAATATAAATCAAAATATTGATTTTCAGAAATTTACTACAATTGAATTAGAAAATAAATTAACAAATTTATTTCACTAATTTTTCATGGAAAGAAGAGATTTTCTTATTTTGACGTTAGCAGTAACATCGCTAATTAATTCTTCATGCTCAGAACCTAAAAAATTTATTGGAAAAATTTCAGAATTAAAAAATACAGAAACTTTTCATGAATTTAATGGTAATAGCATATTTGTTTATTTTGAAAATAACGAGTTTAAAATTTTAAATCTTACATGCACACATAAAAAATGCACAGTGAAAAAAAACGGAGACGTATGGATTTGTCCTTGCCATAAAGGAAAATTTAGTATAGATGGAAAAAAAATGGAGGGTAAACCTCCACGCGATTTATATTTGTTTGATTTTGAAATTATAAATAATGATTTATGGGTTCTCAACCAGTATAAAAACCCGTAAATAAAATTTTTTTCATTCAGGTGCTACTGCTTTATGTTCAAATTTACCTTTATGAGCACCATCACAAAATGGCTTTTTATTGGATAATCCACATCTGCATAAGGAAATACTATTTTTTCCTTCCAAATTGTAAGGTTTCCCTTCACTATCTAGTAATTCAATTTGATCAGCTTCAATTCTAATGGAACCGTTTTCTTTAATAGTAATTTGTACTTTAAACATACTATCTTCTGTTTCTTTGATTATTATTTCCACCATTAAACATTCTGCGAATGAATGAACTCACAACATTAAATATCAAGTTCATAATAATCATTCGTATAATGCTTCCAATTATTCCACTCAAAAAATTATTGTTACTATTTGAATTAGAGTTATAATTAAAACGGTAATTAAAGTTTTGATTAGAATTATTATTGTTATCAAATAAATTATTGTCGTTATTATGGTAATTTAGATTATTATCCAAATTATTATCTAACTCGTTATCGTCATCTTTTACTATTCTTATTGGCATAGGAATTAAATTTTGTGCAATATACGAAAATATTAAATATAAAATTATTCCATAAAAAAATTTTCACTATAAAATTTATAATTTTGGTTTAATATAGGAATTTGAATATCTTTATTCAAATTTACTAAATTTTGACCAACAATATTTCCTTTAAAATCAATCTGATATGTTAAAATTGGAATATTAATTGCATTCCAATTGAGTACATGCTCAAGATTTATTTCATTCTCTGAAGTATGTATAGTATTTAATGAGCCCCACTGTAATTTTAATAGACTTCTTTGAAAACTAAAAATTTTTGACTGAATTTTTAATCCAAATGGTAAATTTTTGTTTTGAATTTTGTATTCTAATTTCTTTTTTTGTTTCTGAATTGCAAAATTTTTTGACCATTTTTTTTGATTTAACCATTCATAACTTAACTGATTAAGTAATTTCCCTGATGATACTAAATGATTAATTTTGTGTTTTTTGATAAATGATTGAGACAAAATTTCATTTTCACCTATATAGATTATAAAATGTCTAAAAATTCCCAAGTAAAATGAATATTTTGCAAGTAGATGAAAGGGTAGGGAGTTAATGAGTAATCTCGTTTCTTTATTTTTTGATTGAATGTTAAAATTATTAATGATTTTCTTTAAATTCAGAATAAATTCTTTGTTGGTAATGGAGTTTTCAGGAGTTATACAAAGTAAAATATCATTTTCATGAACAGAATTTTTCAATTCATTCATTAAATCCTGATTTTCCCTCCAAAAAACTTTTCCAATTTCTATTGCAGTTTCAATGAGAACTACTGTTTGGTTTTCTGCAATTTTTTCAAAGTTTTTTTCGTTTAACAATGTTATTTTACACAAGTTTTGAATTTCTTGTTGAATTTTTTGATATATGGAATATCCATCTATGTAGCACAATTTGGGTTTAAAACTATGGAGTGTTTCTTGTATTTTTTTTTCATCATTCAAATAGGGAAGCGTTAAGCTTTTTATTCCTAATAAATTACATGCCAACTCAACAACATAAAAATTAGGATTATTTTGAGAAATTAATACAATTTTATCATTTTTTTTTATTCCATTTTTTGCTAAAAACGCTGCAAAACAATGAGCTTTCGCATTTAATTCTTTATAGGTTACTTTTTGAAGTGATATACCCTCATAATAATTTAAAAAAACATTATCATGATTAATACTTTTGTAGAACTTATCCCATAGTTTTGGGAAAGTGTATTTATCATTATAAATGGATAAATCAAACATGCTACTTACAAAATTCTCCAGGTTTAGGAGTATTATTTAATTTCACTAAATGTTTAGTACAATTACCAATATTTACAAATCTGGAAAATGTATTAATAGAACCTAATATTCCTAATGCACCGTTCGATAAATTTGTATATTCAGGTTTTACTACATTAAAATCTGAGTAAACAGGGCTATTTACTTGTAAATAATTAAATAAGGCTGTATCTATTGAAGTAATTTCTAACCTTGTAGATTCATTAAGCGGGGTATCGTTATAAACGTATTTAACCGTATTATCCGTTAATCTACTTCTTAAAAAGTCAGTAAAACTTTGAGCTCCAATTCTATAACACATCTGCCCAGAAGTAGCAGTACAACTTGATTTATCAAAGGGTTGAGTAGGACCGAACCTTAAAATGGGTTGCCAAACTGTGTCACCAGGAGAATTTTCAATTCCATATTTAAAGTAAATTCTTAATTCATAACCTCTTCCAATGGTTAAAAATTCATTAGGATCATTAGTATTTTTTCTTGAAAAAAACTTTACTTCATAAGAATTATAAAATTCAATTTCGGGATAATTAAATAAAACATTACCTTGACCCACTTGAATTTTATCTGTTGGAGCAGTAATAAAAGGTTCAGAGGGTATAATTGTATGAGCTTTAGTACTTAATGTTTCGTTGCCTAATAATTTAACTTCCAATTCATAATAACGTCCAGCACGAATAGTGTCGGAAGGCTGGGTTTTATATAAAATTTGGTTTTTATTGAAAAAGCCGTCTTCTTTTGGGATAGAAGTTTCTGGAACCAACTCATAAATTTTTGAGGGAGTATTAGATACACGATTATTAATAATTAAATATTCTGTTAAAGTTACTTTTGCATTGGATGCACTCAAATCGGTTTCAGAGGCATATTTTACAGCATCACCATCTACTAAAAAACCTTTTGATACTCGAATATATTGTATGGGTTGCTTGGGATTTAAAACACCATAAACAACTAAAATGGGTTTTTCTGTTGCATTTATATCCAAAGATGTTGAGCAGCCGTTATTTAAAATTAAGCCGAACAAGATTAACGATATGATTAATGAGTATTTTTTCATAAAATGAATGCAAATATAAATCAAAAATTCCAAAACAACAATTAACCGAATAGATAAACCTAATAATTAATTAAGAATTACAATTAACTATTTGGATACTTATCTTAAATAATTTAACCATATGGTTACTTTGGATATAATGATTAACTGTTTGGTTAATTGTTTTGGTGTATTCACCATGTATTTTAGGCATTTGGTTAATTGTTTGAGTTATTGGATTTTCAAAGATGGTTTTGAATATGCCACATTTCTTATAATAATTGATGCATTAATGAAATACAAATGTTTATAGGTTTAACACAATAAATATTGCGGAGTGTGCGTGAGGAATGTGGATAGCACAATTCATTAATAATCCATTGAACACGAAGTGGCTCTGACTTTGGTTGCGAAGTATGAACTTCCAAAGAATTATGATAAAGGTAGCAGCCCGACCCGTAGCGAAGCGAAGCATAGCAAGGCGTACACCAAAATCTTTATCTTTTTAAATTAAATTCCATTTTTATCCGTTAATCTTTATATTTTGCCTTTCTGGTAAATTTATTTAATTAACTTGCTTTAAGCTAATAATTTTGTTTCAACTTTAAAATAATATGCTGAAAAAAATTGTATTTTATGTTATCTTGGTGTTATCATTCAGTATGAATAAACTTTATAGTCAAGAAATACCTATAATTGATAGGAGTGTATTCTTTGGAAACCCTCAAATTTCTGGTGGTCAAATTAGCCCTGATGGAAAGTGGATTTCCTTTTTAAAAGAATATGAAGGTATAATGAATATTTGGGTCAAAAAGTTTGATGAACCTTTTGATAAAGCTAAACCACTTACTGACAGTAAAAGACCTTTATACGGATATTTTTGGACTTATGACAGCAAATTTATTTTGTATGTGAAAGATAAAGATGGTGACGAAAATATGAATATTTTTGCGGTTAATCCTTTGGAATCCAATGGAAAAACGCCTCCTTCTTCAAGGAATTTAACACCTAAAAATGAAGTTACTGCTCAAATTTATCAAGTTAGTAAAAACAATCCCGATTTAATGTTTATTGGCTTAAATGACCGTGATAAAGCATGGCATGACCTTTACTCCCTTAAAATTTCTACGGGTGAACTCAAATTAATTTATGAAAACAAAGAAAGAATTACTTCTTATACCTTTGATTGGGATGATAATTTAAGAATTCTTTCTAAAACTGATGAGCAAGGTAATACAACCTTCTTCAAAATCAATAAAGATAAATCTTTGACTAAAATTTACGACGTAACTGTGAAAGAAGGTGCAGGATTTGTGAGTTTTAATGAAGATAACTCCAAAGCCTATTTAGAAACCAATAAAGGCGATTTGGATAAATCGGCTGTTTTTTTAATGGATTTGAATACCCTCAAATTGGAAAAAGTCCATTCTGACCCTAATAACCGCGTGGATTTTGACGGTTTAATTATGGATATTAACACTCGTAAGCCTGTTGCTTTTAGTTATACTGATGATAAAACGATTTATTATTGGAAAGATGAAAAAAGAAAAGCTCAATATGAATTTTTACAAAAGCAATTCCCTGGAAAAGAAATTAGTTTTACGAGTTCTACGAAAAACTATGATAAATTTTTAGTTGCGGTTACAGGTGATAACATCGCAAGCGAAGTTTATTATTATGAGCCAGCTACTAATAAACTAATTTTTCAGTATACCCCACGCCCTGAGCTCAAAAAACAGGAGCAATTTTTAGCTTCTATGAAGCCTATTCGTTATAAAAGTTCTGATGGACTTGAAAT